>JBPCOR010000037.1:0-21226 GCA_051000035.1 Mycobacteriales bacterium
GCGAACCGGTGCGCCTCGTCGCGGACCCGCTGCAGCAGGTAGAGACCCTCTGAGGTCCGCGGCAGGATGACCGGGTCGTGCTGCTCGGGCAGCCACACCTCCTCGAGGCGCTTCGCGAGACCGACCAGGGCCACGTCGGCGATTTCGAGCTCCTGCATCGCCCGGCCGGCGGCGGCGACCTGCGGCGGCCCGCCGTCGACGACGAGCAGATTCGGCGGGTAGGCGAACTTGCGCGGCCGGCCGGTCTCGGGATCGATCGGCGTCGCACCGTCCGGGTCGGCGGCCGGATCGGATCGTTCCGCGAGGTAGCGGGCGAATCGGCGTTGCACCACCTCGTACATCCAGGCCGTGTCGTCGCCGCCCTCGACCCCGCGCAGCGCGAAGCGGCGGTACTCGCTCTTGCGCGCCAGGCCGTCCTCGAAGACGACCATGCTGGCGACCACGTCGGTGCCCTGGACGTGGGAGACGTCGAAGCACTCGATGCGCAGCGGAGCGTCGTCGAGGTCGAGCGCCTCCTGCAGCTCCGCGAGGGCCCGGCTGCGCGCGGTGAGATCGGTGGCGCGCTTCAGCTTGTGCTGGGTGAGGGACTGCGCGGCGTTGCGTTCGACGGTCTGCATCAGATTGCGCTTGTCGCCGCGCTGCGGAATTCGCAGGGTGACGCGGGTGCCGCGGCGTTCGGACAGCCACGCCTCGAGCGCGGCCACGTCGTCGGGCAACGCCGGCACCAGCAGCTCCCGTGGCACGTCCTCGCCGCCGTCGGACCCGCCGCCGGCTTCACCCTCGCCGCCGTAGATCTGGCTGGCGAACTGCTCGACCAGCTCGCCGGTGGTGACCTCGACGCCGTCGATCGGCACCTTGTCGACCACCCAGCCGCGCTGGCCGCGCACCCGGCCGCCGCGGACGTGGAAGACCTGGACGGCGGCCTCCAGCTCGTCCTGCGCGAAGGCCACGACATCGGCGTCGGTGCCGTCGCCGAAGACGACCGCCTGCTTCTCCATCGCCCGGGTCAGCGCGCCGATGTCGTCGCGGATGCGGGCCGCGCGCTCGAATTCCATCGCCTCCGACGCCTGCTTCATCTCCTGGCCGAGGCGCCGCAGCATCTGGTCGGTCCGCCCGGCCATGAAATCGCAGAAGTCGTCGACGATCCCGCGGTGCTCCTGCGCCGTGACCCGGTCGACACACGGGGCGCTGCATTTGCCGATGTACCCCAGCAGGCAGGGCCGGCCGATCTGCCCGGCGCGCTTGAACACCCCGGCCGAGCAGGTCCGGGCCGGGAAGACCCGCAGCAGCAGGTCGAGCGTCTCGCGGATGGCCCAGGCGTGGGCGTACGGCCCGAAGTAGCGGACGCCCTTGCGCTTCGGGCCACGCATGACCTGCAGCCGCGGGTACTCCTCGTACAGCGTGACGGCAAGGCTCGGGTAGCTCTTGTCGTCGCGGTAACGGACGTTGAACCGCGGGTCGAACTCCTTGATCCAGTTGTATTCCAGCTGCAGCGCCTCGACCTCGGTCGAGACCGTGGTCCACTCCACGTGCGCCGCTGTGGTGACCATCTGCCGGGTCCGCGGGTGCAGGGCGGCGATGTCCTGGAAGTACGACGACAGCCGGCTGCGCAGGCTCTTGGCCTTGCCGACGTAGACGACCCGGCCGCGCTCGTCGCGGAACTTGTAGACGCCCGGCTGGTCGGGGATCGTGCCGGGTGCTGGCCGGTACGTCGACGGGTCGGGCATGGTTTCGAGCCTAACGCGCGGAGCCGTCGATCCTCCCGGACCCGGCGGCTGGCAGCGACGATGGGTGTGCCGCCGCGAAGCCATGCCACAGCGACATATTTATGCCCCTCCGGCATGGGTCGCGGACGGTCGATAGGACCACGACGGCCCGTCGTCTGCCGGGTTCTCGCAAGGACCGGCGCCGCGGTGACGTGAACGCGGACCGCGGGCGACTGCTCGTCTGGGTGGTGGTCTGTCGAGATGTCGATCCGCGCGCCGCTGCGCGAGCACCTCGCGCCGCTCGTCGAGCGCGATGCGTCGCAGGCGGGCGGCGAGATCGGGCTCATTGCCGCCTCCGCGCAGGAGAGTGCGTCTGCGGTGCTCACGCGGTCCGCCGGACCATCGGCAGCCGGGACCGGGTGAACAGTCCGGCGACCAGCATCGCCAGCACGGGTACGCCGACGACCACGACGCCGAGCAGCAGCCACGGCACCGCCCACGACACGGCGTGGAACCCGCCGATCATGACGCCGCTGACCAGGATGCCGAAGCCGACCCCGACCAGCACACCGATGCCCCCGACGACCGCCGCCTGTGCCATCGCAAGGCGGCGCCGGCGGCGGGGCGCTGCCCCCACGGCCGCAAGTGTGGCGAGATCGGCGCGACCCTCGGCGGCCGCGAGGCCGACGGCGATCGCGACGCCGGCGACGGTGACCAACCCGCTCGCACCGCCGAGCACGGCGGCGATGAGGCCGGTGTGAGAGTGAAAGCCGCGCTCGACGTAGACCCCCTGGTCGACCCCCAGCAGCGCGTTTGCCCGATCCTCGGCCGCCGTGCTCGGGGCGCGCGCCGACCGCACGAAATACTGTGACGGCGGGTCGTATGACAGACCAAGCGCCCGGGCGCCGGACGGTGTCACGATCGCCCCGCCGAGGGAGAGGGACGCCGGCGCGTCGACCCCGAGTGCGCGCACGGACCGCTCCCGCGGCGATCCCTGAGCCGGCTGCACCTGCAGAGTCGCGCGGCCGCGGCGGACAACCGAACCGCCGTGGCCACCGGCCAGCGCGAGCATGCGACCGCCGGCCAGCGTCGACCGCGCGGCCTCGGTCAGCGCGTGGCCGGTGAGCACCGGAACGTCATGCGCCGGCGAGACGAGCACCGGCGCATTGGTGTTGCAGAATGCGCCGTGCGATCCGGCCGGGCGCGAGGCGCAGGACTGCAGCACGCCGACGTACTGCTGATTCGACGCGCTCCCCTGATACGCCTGCCGGATCGCAACGGCTCGGCTGCCGCCGAGCTCGTGCGCGATGGAGGTCAGCGCGGTCGGCGACGGTGAAACGCCGCCGGACAACGTCAGTTCCGAGGACCCGATCGGCAGCGACGGCTGGTAGCCGCGGGCCTGGTCGCGCTGGTTGCCGGTGATGACGAAGCCGATCGCGATGGTTCCGGCCACGGCAAGCGATATCGCGGCGATGGCGGGGGCGGTGCGGTGCCGGTGCCGGTCGGCGTCCCGCGCCGCCAGCCGCGGGATCAGCGGCATCCGGTGAGCCAGCGCGCCCAGGCCCGCGACCAGCGCCGGCGAGGCAAGCATGATGCCGACAGCGACGATTCCGATGCCGATGACGGCCGTGCCGATGAACGCGACGGTGAGCGGGTTCGTCGGCTGGTTCTGCTCCCGGCCGTGCGCCACGATCGCGGCGACGAAGGAGACCGCCGTCCCGACGGCGATCAGGCCGACGCCGATGAGTGGCCGCCGCATCGGCTTGCGGCGCGGCACGAACCGGTTGGACAGCGCCGCGACCACCGGCATCCGCGACGCCGACACGGCGGGCACCAGCGCGGCCAGCACGCCGGCCAGCACGCCGAACCCGACGATCGCGGCCAGCTGCCAGCCGGTCACGACGAGGCCGCCGAACAGGTGCCCGGCGAGCGACTCCCATTGCGACCAGCCGCCCAGCGCGGCGGCGAATCCGATCGCCAGGCCGGCGAGGCCGCCGCTCATGCCGAGCACCAGGCCCTGCGCAAGCACGATCCGGCGTACGTCGCGTGGCGTACCACCCGAGGCGCCGACCAGGCCGAGCTCGCGGACCTGCCGTTTCGCGCCGACCGCGAACGCCGCCCCGGCGAGCAGCACCACCTCGAGCAGACCGAAGCCGATGATCATGGAGCCCGCGACGATCGCCCCGTAGGAGCTGCCGGTCGCGCCGCTGGCGGCGTATCGGGACGGGTGCAGCACCCCGTCCCGTGGCAGGAACGTGACGCCGCTGGCGGCGAGGCCCGTCCAGAGCGCGTGCGGGTCGGCGCCGGCGGGCAGCCGGACCAGCCACGGACCCGCCGGCATTCCCATGTCGCCCGTCGCGCCACCGACGCCGACGCGGTGGGCGGTGGGAGGCAGGGCGAACACGTGCGCACAGGACAGGCACGAGGCGTCCGCGACGATGCCGCTGACCATCACCCGAATGGCCGATCTGCGCGCACCAACCCCACCGCGGGCCAGCTGCAGGGTCGAGCCACGATCCAGCCCGAACCGCTTAGCTGTCGCAGGCGACAGCGCGACCTGGTCGGCCGCCGCCGGCCAGTGCCCGCTGTCGAGGTGGAACGCGCCGCGGGCGATGGGGACCGGTCCGGTCGCGCTGACGAACGGCGCCGACACGACGTCCGCGTCGCCGCGGCGGTTGCCGGCCCGAACCGACACCGGGTCGGCGGCGGCGACGCGGGTGAGCTGCGCGCCGCGCGGAAGCAGGCTTGCGGGATCGACCGTGCGGGGGTCGCGCTGCTTCGCATCGCCGGGACCGCCGTAGGCGGGACCGCCGTAGGACAGGGCAACGTCAAGCACGCCCTGGCCGGTGAACGACGGGTCGGGCGGACTTACCCGAGCCACCGGAGCGACCGACAGGATGCCGTCCGCCTGGCCCATGGCGTGCTCGGCCCGCACCTGCGGCGTGAGCTTCTGGGTGCTGTAAATGACGGACAGGAACGCCATCGCGAGCACCGGCAAGGCGATCAGGGCGGCGATCAGCGCGCTACGCACCTTGTGGCGCAACGGTTCGCGCATCGCGACCCGCAGCGCCGGTCGCCAGCTCCCTCGGCGACGCAGCACGGCACGATCCGCCGTGGACGGTCGATCGTCCACAGTGGTCACTGATCGGCTCCGGCGACGAGCAGTGACTCGGCCGGTGGCGGCGGACCGGTCTCGTCGACCAGGACGCCGTCGCGCAGGAAGACGACCCGGTCGGCCCAGCCGGCGTGCCGGGCCTCGTGCGTGACCAGCAATCCGGCCGCACCGTCGTCGCATCGCTTGCGCAGCAGCCGGAGCACGGCGTCGCCGGTGTGGGAGTCCAGGGCGCCCGTCGGCTCGTCGGCGAGCACCAGCCGGCGGCCCCCGATCAGCGCCCTGGCGATCGCCACCCGCTGCTGCTGGCCGCCCGACATGTCGTCGGGGAATCGCCCGGCCAGCTCGCCGATCCCGACCTCGGCGAGCGCCGCCTGCGCCTCCTTTCGGGCCCGGCCGGCGCGTACGCCGTCGAGCTCGCGGGGCAGCGCGACGTTCTCCCCGGCGGTCAACGCGGGAATGAGGTTGAACTCCTGGAGGACGTAGCCCAGCGATCGACGGCGCAGCGCCGCGACGCCGGCCGCACGCAGGGAGCCCAGGTCGACGCCGTCGACCCGCACGTGCCCGGAGGTCGGCTCGTCCAGCCCCCCGGCGAGCGTCAGCAGCGTCGACTTGCCCGAGCCGGACGGTCCCATCACGGCGACCAGCTCGCCGGCCCGGACCGACAGCGACACGTTGTCGAGGGCGACGACGGCGGTGTCGCCGGTGCCGTGCACGCGCGTCACCCCGTCGAACTCGACGACCGCGATGTCCGGGCTGCTCATCGTGCACCTCCTCGGCTGGCGGAGCGGGTCGGGGGCGAACGGCGCGGCCGCGGCTGCACACCGGCCTCGTCAAGCGAACGGGAGAGCGCAGCGCGGGCGAGCCGCGCCTCGCAGTGATCCAGCCAGCGAATCTCGGCCTCGGAGGCGAAGATCATCGAGTCCAGGACGAGCAGCCAGGCCAGGTCGCCGGCGTCGTCGGCCCGCTGCTTGAGCCGGGTGTAGTCCTGCAGCGAGCGGACGGTCGCCACCCGCTGGCGCTGCACCACCTGCGCGACGTCGACGCGGGGCACGGTGACGGCCAGGGCGAGTTTGATGGCCAGCTCGTCGCGCGGCCGGTCGTCGCGGTGGACGGGCTCACGGAACCAGGCGGCCACGGCATTCTTGCCGGCGTCGGTGATCTCGTAGACCGCGCGCCCCTCGTCGTCCTCGCCGGCGGCGCGCACAAGCGTGTCGCGCTCCAGCCGCGACAGCGTCGTATAGACCTGGCCGACTTTCAGCGGCCAGTTCGCACCGGTGCGGGACTCGAACTCCGCGCGCAGTTGATAGCCGTACATGGGGCCGTGCTCGAGCAGCGCGAGCAGGCCCAACCGGATGCTCATGGCTACTGAGTATGCATACGCGGTATGGCGCAGTCAACGACTTCCCGCCGTGGTGGCGCCGGTCAGTCGGCCGGGACCGCCGACGGAGCCTGCTCCTGCTCGGCGGCCAGCCGTGCGGGGGTGAAGAGCCGCCAGGCGACGACGGCGAGCAGCGCGATGGCCACCGCCGCGACCCAGAACGGGGCGGTGATGCCGAAGGCCCGAGCAAGGACGCCGCCGAGCAGGCTGCCGAGCGCGCCGCCGCCGATGGAGAACACGAAATAGACGCTGTTGACCCGGCCACGCAGCTCGGCCGGCACGGCGCGCTGCCGCAGTGTCACGGTCACGACGCCCCAGACGCCGGCGTGCACGCCGAAGACGACGAACGTCGCACCGGCCACCCACGGGTGGCGGGTCAGCGCGAGCGAGACGTGCGTCGCGCACTCGACGAGCAGACCGACCCGCAGCAGCAGGCTCGGGCCCAGCCGTCCGGTCAGCCGGTCCACGACAAGGGTGCCGATCACGCCGCCGACGGCGGAGCAGGACAACAGGAGGCCGTAGCCGACCGGGCCGAGGCCGAGTCGCTGGCGGGCGTAGAGGACCAGGATCGCCAGCGCGCTGCCGAGGGTGATATTCATCAGGCAGATCGACGCGGCGAGCATCCGCAGCCCGGGATGCGCCATCAGCCAGCGGATCCCGGTCGCGATCTCCCGCCGGATGCCCTCGCGGTACTCCCGCTCGATTTGGGCGATGACCGGGCGCCGGATGCTCGCGAGCAGCGCTGCACCCAGGACGAAGGTCGCGGCGTCGAAGGCGAACGGCAGCCCGGTCGCGAGCACGAAGAGGTATGCACCCAGGGGTGGCGCGACGAGCGTGCCGCCGACGAGCTGCACGCCCTGCAGGCCGGCGTTGGCGCGGGTGAGCCCGCTCTCGGCGACGATCGCAGGTGTCAGGCTGATGGCCGCGGTATCGGTGAGCGTCGAGCCGACACCCAGTACGAAGAGCGCGGCGTAGATCGCGGCGAGGTGTGCCGAGCCGGCCGCCACCGAGACGGCCAGGCCGCCGATCGCGGCCGCGCGCAGCAGGTCGACGACCACCATCAGGCGGCGCGGATCCATCCTGTCGACGACCACGCCGCTGATCAGCGCGAAGAGCAGCCAGGGCAATTCCTGCGCGAACGCCGCGCCCGCCACCAGCAGCGGATCGCGGGTGACGCTCGCCACCAGCAGCGGGCCGGCGGCGAGTGTGACGCCGTCGCCGGCGACGGAGATCGCGTTGGCACACCACAGCTTGGGGTAGTCCCCACCCAGCGGCGGGCGGTCACCGGGGCAAAGCGGCACGGCCGCGACGCTAGGCCACCCGGTGTCCCGGGGCCATCCGTTTCCGGCGTATCGCACCGACCGGCACGGTGACCACCCCGGCCGGCCATCCTGACCACCCCCTTCGACTGCACGGCCGCGGCTCCTGCGCGCACCCGAATTCGCCCATCCCGATGACCGTCCGGGTCACTCCGGGCGGGACGGCGCCGAACAACCCGCTGCGACGACGCGGCCGGCCGGCGTCGCCGCGCCTGGCGCGACGCCCGGGAGCGTCGGGCTCGAGATCTCCTCGGCCCGGCGCGGACACCAGCCCGGAGCACTGCCGTCCTGGTCGTGATCCTGAGGCCGGCGCAAGGCAACCGGCGAAGCCGGCCTAGTCTGCGGTGCCGGCCCACGCGGATTCGTCCACCGGCGTCCGGCCGATGAGCGGCTGCCACCAGCCGCGGTTGTCGGCGTACCAGGTGACTAGGTCGGAAAGGCCCTGCTCCCAGGCGATTTCGGGTCGCCAGCCGAGCTCGGAGCGGACGCGGGTGGAGTCCAGCAGGTAACGCCGGTCGTGAGCCGGCCGGTCCGGAACCGACTTCTTCAGCGACGCCGGGCGACCGGTCGCGGCGAGCACGGCGTCGGCGACCTGATCGACGGTCCGCTCGAAGCCGGAGCCCACGTTGTACGTCGCCCCGATCCGCCCGCGCGTCACGATGGCCTCGAGCGCCCGGCAATGGTCCTCGACGTGCAGCCACTCGCGCCGGTTGCTGCTGTGGGTGTAGACGGGCAGCGGCCGGCCCTCGAGTGCGTTGGTGATGAACAGCGGCAGCACCTTCTCCGGGAACTGCCGCGGGCCGTAGTTGTTCGAGCAGATGCTGATCGTAACGTCGAGGTCGTAGGTGTTGCCGTAGGCGCGGACGACGTGGTCGGCGGCGGCCTTGGAGGCGTTGTACGGCGTATTCGGCCGGTACGACGAGGATTCGTCGAAGGACCCCGGGTCGTCCAACGCGAGATCGCCGTAGACCTCGCAGGTCGACACGTGGTGGAAGCGGCGCACGCCGACGTCGCGGGCCACGTCGAGCAGGGTCTGGGTGCCGAGCACGTTGGTCACCACGAACTGCCGTGGGTTGAGGACGGCATAGCTGTTGTGGCTCTCGGCGGCCAGGTTGATGATCGTGTCGATCCGGTGCTCCAGCAGCGCGCGGGACGCTGCCGCGGCGTCGCCGATGTCGGCGTGCACGAACGGCACCCGGTCGCGCACCTCGTCGAGGTTGGCCTCGACGCCGGCGTAGGTGAGCGCGTCGTAGGCGACCAGCTCGTCCTGCGGGCGGCACCGCAGCCAGTGCCGGACGAGCGTCGAGCCGATGAAACCCGCGGCGCCGGTCATCAACACCCGGCGCGAGGTCACCATCTGGTCATCCTCCCGCACCGATCACATCACCGCGCCGAGCTGCCACGGCACGAATTCCTCCGCGCCGAAGCCGAGCTCCTCACTCGCCGTACGCCGGCCGGACGCGACGTCCACGATCAGCTCGAACAGCTCCGCGCCGACCGCGGCGACGCTCGCCGTGCCGCCGGCGATCCGGCCGGCGTCGAGGTCCATGTCGCCGGCCATCCGGTCATATATCGGGGTATTCGTGGCGACCTTGATCGACGGCGCCGGGCGGCAGCCGAAGACCGATCCGCGCCCGGTGGTGAAGACGACGACGGTCGCGCCGCCCGCGACCATGCCGGTGACCGAGACCGGGTCGTAGCCCGGGGTGTCCATGAAGGTCAGGCCACGGGCGGTGACAGTCTCGGCGTACTCGTAGACCGCGCTGAGCGGACGGGATCCCGCCTTGGCGACGGCACCGAGCGACTTCTCCAGGATGGTGGTGATACCGCCGGTCTTGTTGCCGGGCGAGGGATTGTTGTCCATCGAGCCGCCGTTCGCGACGGTGTAGCGCTCCCACCAGCGGATCCGGTCGAGCAGGCGCTTGCCGACCTCGTCGTCGACCGCGCGGGCGGCCAGCAGGTGCTCGGCGCCGTAGATCTCCGGCGTCTCGCCGAGGATCGACGTGCCGCCGTGATCGACGAGCAGGTCGCTCGCGACGCCGAGCGCCGGGTTGGCGGTGATGCCGGAGTAGCCGTCGGAGCCGCCGCACTGCAGTCCGAGGACGAGGTCGCCGGTCGGGATCGGCTCGCGGCGGGCGCGGTCGGCGTCGGCCAACATGGCGCTGACCCGCTCGGTCGCCTCCCGGACGGTGCTCGCCGTGCCGCCGTGATCCTGGATGGTCATGGTCGAGTACGGCGTCGCGGCCGGCAGGTCCGCGGCGAGCGGCTCGACCTGGTTGACCTCGCAGCCAAGGCCGATCACGAGCACGCCGGCGATGTTGGGGTGCGCTGCGTATCCGCGCAGGGTCCGGCGCAGGATGTCCATGCCCTCACCAGATCCGGCCATGCCGCAGCCGGTGCCGTGTGTGCTGGCGACCACGCCGTCGACGTTCGGGAAGTCATCGAGCCGGCCGGGGCGGCGGAATTGCTCAGCGACGAGTTTCGCCACGGTGGCCGAGCAGTTGACCGTGGTCAGGATGCCCACGTAGTTGCGGGTGCCGGCCGAGCGGCCCGGTCGCCGATAACCCTGGAAAGTCCGATCCGGCTGCCGGACAGCCGAATCCGCGGCAATGCCGCCGCTGGCCCGGGCGCGTGCCGTCCCGTCGCCGTAGGCCAGGTTGTGGGTGTGCACGTGCTCGCCGACCCGGATCGGCGTGGCGGCGACGCCAATCCGCTGGCCGTACTTGTGGATCGGTGCGCCCGCCGCGGTGTCGGTGACGGCGAGCTTGTGCCCGGCCGGCACGTCGGCGCGGACGATGATATGCCGCCCGGCGACGGTCAGCCGCTCGCCCGGCGTGAGATCGTGCAGCGCGACCGCGACATCGTCGTTGTCGGCGAGCAGCAAGAAATCCGTCATCTACCCAGTCTCCCGCACGGGTGGCAGCCCCGCCCGGCACCGCCATTGACGGCACAACCGTGCTGAGAGCTCGCGACGAAATAAGTCCGGGTCGGGTCGGGTCGGGCGTGTCGGTCAGATCCCGTTACCCGTGGGCGACCGACCGCTTGGCCGGGGCCTTCGGCGTCGTCGTGCGGCGAGTGGCGGCCGCCTCCGCCGCCGCGGGCTTGGCCGGTCCGCGGCCAGCCGCCGTACGCCGGGCCGTGCCGGCGCGGCGGCGCGCCAGCATCGGCGCCAGGAACCGCCCGGTATGGCTGTCGGTGACGGCTGCGATCTCCTCTGGCGTGCCCGTGGCGACGACGAGGCCACCGCCATTGCCACCCTCGGGTCCCATGTCGATGACCCAGTCACTGGTCTTGATCACGTCGAGGTTGTGCTCGATGACGATCACGGTGTTGCCCTGATCGACCAGCCGGCCGAGCACACCCAGTAGCTTGCGGACGTCCTCGAAATGCAGCCCGGTGGTCGGCTCGTCGAGGATGTAGACGGTGCGACCGGTGGAGCGCTTCTGCAGCTCGCTGGCGAGCTTGACCCGCTGCGCCTCACCGCCGGACAGCGTCGGCGCCGGCTGCCCCAGCCGCACGTAGCCCAGGCCGACGTCGACCAGCGTGGTCAGGTGGCGCCGGATCGCTGGCACCGCCTGGAAGAAGTCGGCCGCCTCCTCGATCGGCATGTCGAGGACCTCGGCGATCGTGCGGCCCTTGAAGTGCACCTCCAGGGTCTCCCGGTTGTAGCGCGCGCCCTTACAGACCTCGCAGGGCACGTAGACGTCGGGCAGGAAGTTCATCTCGATCTTGATCGTGCCGTCGCCGGCGCACGCCTCGCAGCGCCCGCCCTTGACGTTGAAGGAGAAGCGGCCGGGCAGGTAGCCGCGGATCTTGGCCTCGGTCGTCTCGGCGAACAGTCGCCGGATGTGGTCGAAGACCCCGGTGTAGGTCGCGGCGTTGGATCGCGGCGTGCGCCCGATCGGCGACTGGTCCACCCCGACGACCTTGTCGATCTCCTCGATCCCCCTGATCCGGCGATGCCGGCCGGGGACGAGCCTCGCGCCGTTGATCCGGTTGGCGAGCGCGGCGTAGAGGATGTCGTTGACCAGCGTCGATTTCCCCGAGCCGGATACGCCGGTGACGGTGATGAAGAGGCCGAGCGGGAAGGCGACGTCGATGCCGCGCAGGTTGTGCTCGCGGGCGTTGTCGACGACCAGCTCGCGGCCGTCGGTGGGCGTGCGTCGCTCGGATGGTACGGCGATGGTGCGCCGGCCGGTGAGATAGGCCCCGGTGATCGATTCCGCGCTGGCGAGCAGGTCCTCGACCGGCCCGCTCACCACCACCCGGCCGCCGTGCTCCCCAGCGTAGGGCCCGATGTCGACGACCCAGTCGGCGGTGCGGATCGTGTCCTCGTCGTGCTCGACGACGATCAGCGTGTTGCCGAGGTCGCGGAGTCGGATCAGGGTGTCGATGAGCCGGTGGTTGTCGCGCTGGTGCAGACCGATCGACGGCTCGTCCAGGACGTAGAGCACACCGACCAGCCCGGACCCGATCTGGGTGGCGAGCCGGATCCGCTGCGCCTCGCCCCCGGCGAGGGTCGCCGCCGGCCGGTCCAGGGAGAGGTAGTCCAGGCCGACGTCGAGCAGGAACCCCAGCCTGGCGTGCACTTCCTTCAGCACCCGCTCGGCGATCATCGTGTCGCGGTCAGAGAGTTGGAGGTCGTGCAGGAACGCCGCGCAGTCACCGATCGACAACGCCGAGACCTCGGCGATGGAGCGCTCGCCGACGGTGACCGCGAGCACCTCGGGCTTCAGCCGGGCACCACCGCAGCCGGGGCACGGCACCTCGCGCATGTAGCCCTCGTACTTCTCCCGGCTGTAGTCGCTCTCGGTCTCGGAGTGCCGCCGCTCGATCCAGGACACCACCCCGTCGAACGACGTGTAGTAGGCGCGCTCGCGGCCGTAGCGGTTGCGGTAGCGCACGTGCACCTGCAGGTCGTGTCCGTGCAGGACGGCCTTCTGCGCGGCGGCCGGCAGCCGCTCCCACGGGGTGTCCACGTCGAACCCGGCGGCATCGGCGAGCGCGCTCAGCAGCCGGCCGAAGTACTCGCTGGTGTGGCCCGAGGACCACGGCGCGATCGCTCCCTCGGCCAGGGAACGCTCCGGGTCGGGGACGACCAGCTCCGGGTCGACCTCCTTGCGGGTGCCGATGCCGGTGCACTCCGGGCAGGCGCCGTACGGGGAGTTGAAGGAGAACGACCGCGGCTCCATCGCCTCGAAGGAGAGGTTGTCATAGAGGCAGGCGAGGTGTTCGGAGAACGTCCGCTCCCGCTCCGGGTCGTCGTCGGGCCGGTCGACGAAGTCGAGGATGATCAGCCCGCCGGCCAGCCCCAGCGCGGTCTCGACCGAGTCGGCGAGCCGGCGCTTCGCCGAGGCCTTCACGCTGAGGCGGTCGATGACCGCCTCGATGGTGTGCTTCTCATGCTTCTTCAGCTTCGCCCGGCCCTCGACGGGTCCGGTGAAGTCGGTGAGCGGGTGGACGACACCGTCGACCCGGACCCGGGAGTAGCCCTGCGCCTGCAGGTCGTCGAAGAGGTCGACGTACTCCCCCTTGCGGCCGCGGATGACCGGCGCCAGGACCTGGAATCGGGTGCCGTCGGGCATCTGCAGGATGCGGTCGACGATCTGCTGCGGGGTCTGCCGGGAGATCGGCCGGCCACATTTCGGGCAGTGCGGCTGGCCGGCCCGGGCGTAGAGCAGCCGCAGGTAGTCATACACCTCGGTGATGGTGCCGACCGTCGAGCGGGGATTGCGATTGGTCGACTTCTGGTCGATCGACACGGCCGGCGACAGGCCCTCGATGAAGTCGACGTCGGGCTTGTCCATCTGGCCGAGGAACTGCCGCGCGTACGCCGACAGCGACTCGACGTAACGCCGCTGGCCCTCGGCGAAGATGGTGTCGAAGGCGAGGCTGGACTTGCCCGAGCCCGACAGGCCGGTGAAGACGACCAGCGCATTGCGCGGCAGGTCCAGGTGGACGTCCCTGAGGTTGTGCTCGCGCGCACCGCGCACGACGAGACGGTCTGCCACGGGCATCCTTCGGACGGGATCGAACGGCGACGGGCGGCGGCACTCGGTGCCCGCCCCAAGCCTAACGACGAGCGGTGACAACTCCATCCCCGAGTCGGGTCGAACGGCTGTTCGATCCTAGCCCCGCGGCCGGGCGGATGCTCGACGCCGCGCTACCGGCCGCGCTCGGCGTCGCTGCGCTCGGCGTCGCTGCGCTCGACGCAGAATTCGTTGCCCTCCGGATCGCCGAGCACCACCCAGCCGGTGCCGTCCGGCTGGCGACGGTCGGCGACCAGCGTGGCCCCGATGCCGCGCAGACGGTCGACCTCGCCGTCGCGCCGGTCTTCGGTCGGCACCACGTCGAGGTGGATCCGGTTCTTGATCTGCTTGCCCTCGGGCACGCCGATGAACAGCAACGCCGGTGCACCGGCCGGCCCGAGGATCAGTGCCTCCGCGTCGTCAGGGGCATTGCCGTTGTCCGGGTCCTCGCCGTAGCCGGTCACCTGGGTCCAGAACGCCGCCAGCGCGAACGGGTCCCGGCAGTCGATGGTGATGTTCCTGATCCGTGCCGTCACGGTGACCGCCTCGAGAGTCGCATCGCCGCAGCGTACGGACGCCGACATCGCCCGGCAAAGCGCATTCCGGCGTGCGATGCTCTTCGCATGATGCCCGCGGACCTGGCCCACCTGCGGCGGGCGCGCGATCTCATGGACCGGGAGTACGCGCGGCCGCTGGACGTGCCGGCGCTAGCCCACGCGGCGTTGATGTCGCCGGCGCACTTCTCCCGGCAGTTCCGGGCGGCGTACGGCGAGACGCCGTACTGCTACCTGCTGACCCGGCGGATCGAGCGGGCGAAAGCGCTGCTGCGTAAGGGCGAGCTGTCCGTCACCGAGGTCTGCATGCGGGTCGGGTGCACATCGCTCGGGTCATTCAGCTCGCGGTTCACCGAGATCGTCGGGGAGACGCCCAGTGCCTACCAGGCCCGCGACCACGACGCCACCGCCGGCGTCCCGGGGTGCATCGCGAAGGTCCTGACCAGGCCGAGCAGGAACGGAGAAGCACGCGCCCGGGGCGCGCACGTAGCCTCCCGGTCATGACACTCACCCTCTCGCACTGCTTCATCCAGGTACACGACCAGGACGAGGCGCTCGCCTTCTACCGCGACGTACTCGGCCTGGAGGTGCGCATCGACGCGCCCCTCGAGCAGTTCCGCTGGTTGTCGGTCGGCCCGAAGGACCAGCCCGAGGTCGAGATCGTCCTCGAGGCGGTCGGCATGGGCCGTCCCGCCGACGCCGAGGCGCTGGGTGCGCTGCTCGCCAAGGGCTCGCTCAGCGGCGTGATCTTCGCAACCGACGACGTGGACGCGACGTTCGAACAGGTCCAGGCTGCCGGCGCCGAGGTGTTGCAGGAGCCGATCGACCAGCCCTACGGCGTCCGGGACTGTGCGTTCCGCGACCCGTCGGGCAACATGCTGCGCTTCTCGCAGGCACCGAAGGCCTAGAGGCACGGCTCGCTGTTCTGGCTCAGGAGCTGCTCCGCAGCGGTGAGGTCAGTCACGTCGGTGACTGGACCAGCGGCGAACTTGCCCAGGGGTTACACCGATCCTGCCGGGCCTCGCGGCCGCAGCCCGACGCCGATCACCACGATCGTCACGGCGAGAAAACCCGCGGCGACGAGGAACGCGCGATCCGCTCCGATCGCGAACAGTTGCCGCGGGTCGGCGACGGTGCTCGCGTTGCGCGCCGCCGCCGCGACCGTCACGAGCGCGGCGAGCCCGACGCTGCCGCCGATCTGCTGGGTGACGTTCACCAATCCCGACGCCGCACCCGCGTCGGCCGGGAGTACGCCGGTGAGGCTGGCGGTGGTCAGCGGGACGAAGGTCAGGCCGGTGCCGATGCCGAAGAGCAGCAGCGGCCCGAGCACGTCGGCGTACCCGCTTCCCGCCGCCAGCCGGGAGAGCCACAGCTCGGCGAGCAGCGAGAGCGGCATCCCGCACATCATCAGCAGGTAACCACCGAATCGACGGACCAGAATGCGGGCGGCCAACTGGGTGCTGGCGAAGAGCACCACCGTGATCGGCAGGAACGCGATGCCGGTGCGCAGCGGGCCGTATCCCAGCACGTCCTGCAGGAACTGGGTGAGGAAGAAGAACATCCCGAACATGCCCGCGACCAGGAACATCCGGCCGACATAGGAGGACAGCCGGGCGCGGTCGGCGAACAGCCGCAACGGCGTAATCGGTGCCGCCGCACGCCGCTCGACCGCGGCGAACATCGCCAGTACGCCCACGCCCCCCAACATCGCCGCCTAGGTCTGCGCGTCATGCCACCCGGCGGTCGCGGCGTGGACGAAGCCGTACGCGACGGCCGTCATGCCGATCGTTGACAGTAGCGCGCCGGCAAGGTCGAAACGCCCTTCCCGCCGGGCCGTTTCGGGCAGGAACGCCCGACCGACAAAGAGCAACGCGATACCGATGGGGACGTTGACGAAGAGCACCCAGCGCCAGGAGACCCAGGCGGTCAGCATCCCGCCCACGATCAGGCCGACGGCGCTGCCGCCGACGGACACGGCGGTATACAGCCCGAGGGCGCGGGTCCGTCCCTCGCCCTCACCGAAGGTCGCCGTCAGGACGGCCAGTGCGGAGGGCGCGGCCAGCGCCCCACCGAGACCCTGCGCGGCCCGGGCGACGAGCAGCATCCCAGCGGATGTCGACAGGCCGCCCGCCAGCGACGCGAGGACGAAAATTGCCACGCCGACGAGGAATACCCGGCGCCGGCCGAGCAGGTCGCCGGCCCGGGCGCCGAGCAGCAGTAGGCCACCGAAGGTCAGTGTGTAGGCATTAAGCACCCACGAGAGGTTGGCGGCAGAGAAATGCAGGCCGGCCTGGATGTGGGGCAGCGCGACGTTCACGATGGTCGCGTCGAGCACGATCATGATCTGCGCGACCAGCACGATTGCCAGGATCAGGGTCGGGTGACGTTCGGCGGGTGGGTCCGATGGGGTGATGCGATGGCGCGCGAGGGTGCGAAGACCCCCGCCGCCACCGGCGGCTAGTGACACGAAACAGCTCTCCGGATGTAGTATCGGATAAACGGATGGGCCCTCCGGAAACAATACGGAGGCTTCCTCCGTTTTGCAAACCGGGTGCGTTACCGATCTGAAGGTGCGCTGGCGGGAGGCGGTCGCAGGTGGCGCCAGCACCGGCGCGGCCGTCCGCTGGGCAGCCTGCCGCGGACTGCGAGGGTCGCCGGGTCCGCGCCGACGCACGACGCAACAGGGACGGCCTGCTGGCCGCCGCCGCGACCGCGTTCGCGGCCAACGGCGTCGACGCCCCACTCGAGTCGATCGCCCGTGATGCCGGCCTCGGCATCGGCACGCTCTACCGTCACTTCCCCACTCGCGACACGCTGATCGAGGCCGTCTACCGCCGCGAGTTCGAGCTGCTCTGCGACTCGGTCGGGCCGTTGCTCGCCGAGCTGCCGCCGGACGAGGCGCTGGCCGCGTGGATGCAGCGGTTCGTCGCGTACGTCGCAACCAAGCGCGGCCTTGCCGACGCGCTGAAAGCGATGGTGGGCAAGGATTCCGAGCTCGTCCGCAGCACTCACGTACGGATCACCCAGGCGGTGACGACCGTGCTCACGGCGGCCAGCGACGCCGGCACCATCCGATCCGACGTGGACCCCCGCGACCTGATGCGGGCGATGGGCGGCATCTGCCTCGCCGCGGACCAACGGGACCTCTCCGCGCTGGCCGCCCGGCTGGTCGCACTGTTGATGGACGGGCTGCGCTACGGCGCTCCCAACCCCGCACCGCCCGCCTCGCGCCGCCCGTCGGCCCGACGCCGGCCGGCGCTGCGGTCCTGACCGGCCGGGCCACGGCATCCTGGGGCCGGGAACCTACGCTGACCGGGGAGCAGCAGCGGTCGAAGGAGCGAGGGCGTATGTCACGAGCAGTGTCACAACCAGTGTCACAACCAGCCGACGGTTACACCGGTCACGTCGACCCGCACGGCGATGTCGCCGTACGAGTGCTGCCGGGACTGCAGATCAGCAAGCGGTCGGTCGGGCCGATGGACAACAACGCCTACCTGCTGCGCTGCACCAGAACCGACGAGGTGGTGCTGATCGACGCCGCCGCCGACGATGACGCCCTGCTCGCCATGATCGGTGACGCACCCATGACGGCGGTCGTCACCACCCACCGGCACGCCGACCACTGGCAGGCCCTGGAAGGCGTCGTCGCCGCAACCGGGGCACCCACAGTCGCGCATCGAAGCGACGCCGACGGCTTGCCGGTGCCGGTCGCGACTCCGGTCGAGAACGGCGACACCATCGGTGTCGGCGAGGCGACCCTCTCGGTGATCCACCTGCGTGGTCACACCCCGGGCAGCATCGCCCTGCGATATGACGACCCGGCCGGGCATACACACCTGTTCATCGGCGATTCGCTGTTTCCCGGCGGACCCGGCAAGACGCCCGGGCCGGCAGAATTCAGTTCGCTGATGGATGACCTGGAGCACCGCATCTTCGGGGTTCTGCCGGACGAGACGTGGATCTATCCCGGCCACGGTGACGACACCACGCTCGGCGCCGAGCGCCCGCACCTGGTGCAGTGGCGGGACCGCGGCTGGTAGCTCCTGCCCGGCTGCCCGGCTGCCGGCCGAACGGGTTTCGGGCCCGGTGACGGTCGTTCGCGACGGTGGGTGCGGCCGCTGCCGCACCGGGACCCGACGTGCCGAGTCAGTCGTCGGTGCCGACCCGGCGAAGCGGGTGGATGGCCGGCGCCGCGGCGAGGTGCTCGCCGGCCGCCCCGTCATCGCGCGCGCGACGTTGTCGCCGGCCAGGTGGGCGTCCAGGGCCTGCTGCGACGCCCATTCCTCGTGGGTGATGAAGGTGCCCGGTGCCGAGCCCGACTCGAAGAGTTCGTAGGACACGCAGCCGTCCTCGGCCGTCGTCGCGGTCGCGAGCGCGTGCATAGCGGTGCGTACCTCATCGTGGCCGTCGGCCTTGGCGGTGATGACGGCAATGACCTGAAGGTTGGCCATCCGGGCTCCTCGGGGCGAGGTGGTGCGTCGAAGGCGGACCTGTCAGATTATCCCCGGCCCCGGCTCCGGCGGCCCGGTGACGCTGATTCGCACGGCGCGCCCGCGCCACAACGCCCGGCGCAACACCGCGAGACCTGGGTCGGGCAGGTCGTAGAACTCCCGGCGTGCAAGGGGCTGCAGGGCTGCGAGCCGCCGGTCCGCCACCACATCGCGCACCAGTCCCCGGTCGCCGCCGAGGATGAGTAGCCGCGGCATCCCCGGCAGGACCCGGTCGACGACGAGTTGCGCGACGGCGCCGGCGAGGTCGGCAGCCTGGTTGCCGCGGCGCCGCGCGAAGCGTTGCTGCGACCAGCCGCCCGCTGCGGTGCGGGCCTGCACGTAGCGCGTGCCGCACTTGTGCGTCAGTAGCCGCGGGCCCTGTCCGAGCCCAACGGCATAACCGCCGCGGCGGACCAGCACGATGCCGGTCGCCCTCGGCGGCATTGCCCAGCGCGCAAGCCAATCCGGCTCGCCGCGTCGCGCGGTGCCCGAGACCGCGCCGACCAACCGCGCGGTCACCCCGTCCGGCGCGGTCAGCACGGCGGTGGCGCCGTCGAGCGACACTGCGGGATCGCCGTGACACCGGGCAAATTTCGACAACCAGTCGCCGATCGTCTCCGGCGCGATCTCAGTCACTCGTGCGTCCGCGTTCACACCCGCGATACTTGCAACGATCCGGCGCTCCGCCCTGCCGACCCGCTGGTCGCGTCCCGGCAGCGAGGCGCCCGAGCGAGTGCGCACGCCGGCGGCCCAACCGCCGGGGCCGGCAGGCCGTCGGGAGTGCGGCTGCTCACCAGACCGTGGTCGGTCACTACCTGCTGGTCGACCCACTGCGCGCCGGCGTTGCGCAGATCGGTCCGCAGCCTCGGCCAGGATGTGAGCCTGCGACCCCTGACCACATCGGCCTCGATCAGCGTCCATGCGCCATCGCAGATCACGCCGGCGAGGTTGGCCTGGTCGAAGAATGCGTTGGCGAAGGCGACAGCCTCGGGCTTGGTGCGCAGGAAGTCGGGATTGGCGACCCGCCCGGAAGTACCAGTCCGTCGAGGTCGCCGGCCGTGGCGGTAGGCACCGTCTGGTCGACGGGGAAGGTGTCGGCCTTGTCGAGATGATTGAATGCCTGGACGTCGCCCTCCTGGGTCGACACCAGCATGGGCTGCGCACCCGCGGCCTGCACGGCCTTCCACGGCTCGCCAAGCTCGCCCTGCTCGATTCCCTCCCGGGCGACCAGGAATGCGATCTTCTTGCCGGTCAGAGTTGCTGCCGCGACGTGGTCTCGCTCTCTGTTGTGATTGCCGGTGAAATACGATTCTCCTGCTGCACGGAACAACTCGATGCGCCGTGCTTGGGCTGGAACGCCACATGGAGAATGCACAACATGATCCTCGGTTCTCAACACGGCGACCCGTTAGGGCATTCCCTGGGCGCGGTTGCCGGTGCTGCCGCCGCCGATTCCGGCGGTGTGGTGTCGGTGTGGTACGGCCCGCCGGCCGGGGCTCCGGCCTACGCTCGCGGGGCCGATCACGAGCACCTCGCGGCGAGCACGATCAAGACCGCGCTCCTCGTCGCGCTTCATCGGCTGGCCGATGTCGGCGCTGTCGACCTTGACGCCGAGCTTGAGGTGCGCAACGAATTCGCCTCCGTGCTCGGCGGGACCTTCGCGATGCCGTCCGACTACGACAACGACGAGGCGCCGTGGGAGCGACTCGGCCGCCTCGCGTCGATGCGCTGGCTGGCCCGCCACATGATCGTACGCAGCAGCAACCTCGCCACCGATCTGCTGCTCGAGTACGTCGGGATCGACGCGGTTGCCGTTGCGCTGCAGGAGATCGGCGTGCACGGCCTCGCATTTCGCAAGCCGATCTGTGACGACGCCGCCGACGCGGCCGGAATCGCCAATACGGCCAGCGCGGGCGGGCTCGCCGCATTGCTCGGGACGCTGTGCACCGGCACCGCGGCGAGCGCCGGGGCGTGCGCGGAGATGCTCGAGGTGCTGCGCGATCAGGAGTATGTCGACGGCATCCCCGCCGGCCTGCCGGCGGGTACCCGGGTCGCGTCCAAGGGCGGCTGGATCGACGAGGCGCGGCACGACACCGCCGTCGTCGAACCGGCCGGCGCCGATCCCTACCTGCTGGTCGTCTGCACCTCCGGGGTGGCCGATGCGGATGCGTTGGCGCTGATTCGCCGCATCGCGTCGACGACGTGGGCCGATAGGGTCGGCCGGTGACGATCGCGGACCTGCGCACGCACGTGGTGTCCGCCCCCCTGCACGCGCCGTTCGTCACCGCCGCACGCCGCACCGACGTCGTCGACGCGGTGCTGGTCGAGGTCGTCGACTCCGACGGGCGAGCTGGCTGGGGCGAGGGCGTCGCGACCTGGCGCATCACCGGGGACTCGGTGCCCGGGATCAGCGCCGCACTCGACGGCCCGTTGCGTGCGACGGTGATCGGCGCCGACGCCGACGACCTGGAACCACTGCTGCGTAGGGTCGCCGCCTCGATCGTCGGCAACACCGCCGCCAAGGCCGGGCTCGATGTGGCCCTGCACGATCTCGCCGCCCGCCGGGTGGGCGTCTCGCTGCCGCGATTCCTCGGCACGTCGGCGACGACCGTCGCCACGGACGTCACCATCACCG
>JBPCOR010000073.1:0-4246 GCA_051000035.1 Mycobacteriales bacterium
CTGCAGGGCCGCGCCGTTGCGGCCGCGCTGGTCGATCGCCGAGAGCTGCAGCACGAAGACCGACGTCGAGGGATACGCGAGCCCCATTCCGCTGCCCGCGACCAGCCAGGCCGGGTAGGCGAGCCAGCCCGGCGCGCCGGGCAGGCTCAGCGCCGCCATCCCCACCGCGCCGGCGACGATCAATGCCAGGCCGGCGCGAATCAGCCGGTGGCGCGGCGCAGCCGGCAGGCGACCCTGCAACCACGCGCCGGCCGACCAGCCGAGCGAGCCGACCATCAGCGGGATCGCGGCGGCCGTCGGGCCGTATCCGTGCAGCCGGGTCAGCCCGAGCGGCACGAAGGAATCGACGCCGAAGAACGCGCCCGACAGGACGCCGCGGAGCACGATCGCGGCCGGGATGCCCCGGTGCATCCGCAGGGTGCCGGCCGGCAGCAGCCGGCGCAGCGACGGGACCAGGACCGCGACTCCCGCCAGGGCGGGGACGATCGACCACCAGACCAGGTGCCCGCCGGCGTACTGCAGGGCGACGACCGCGGACCCGGCGGCAACCGCGAGCATCCACCGGCGGGTCGCGGGCGGGCGGTCCCGCGCGGCGCGGCCGCGAAGCCGCCGCAGCGTCGGCCAGATCAGGCCGAGCGCGAGCAGGCTGCCCGGCGCGATCAGCAGGAAGACCGCCCGCCAGGACACCTGCTGGGTCAGCGCGCCGGCCGCCACCGGGCCGATCAGGGACGGCAGCACCCAGGCCGCGGACAGGGCAGCGAACATCCGCGGCCGCGCGGCCGCGTCGTAGACATCGGCGATGACGACGTACGTCGACACGATCATCAACCCGCCGCCGAAGCCCTGGACCGCTCGTCCGGCGACGAAGACCAGCATGTCCGGGGCGAGCCCGGCACTCAGCAGCCCGGCGGTGAATACGGCGACCCCGGCGAGCAGCGGGCGGCGCGTGCCGAACCGGTCCGCCGCCTCGCCGCCGACCGCGAGCGCGACGACATTCGCGACGAAGAACGCCGTGAACGGCCAGGCGTAGAAGGACAATCCGTGCAGCGCGGCGACCGCACGCGGCATCGCGGTCGCCACGGCGATCGCCTCGAACGCAACGAGGGTGATGACCAGCAGCAGGCCGACCGTCGGGGCCCGCCGGCCGCCGGTGAACAGCCCCGCCGACGCGGACGAGCCGGCAGCGCTGCGCCGATCGGTCTGATCGCCGGTGCGACTGTCCTCGGTCTGGGTGCCCACGTGGTGCCACGGTACGGCGCAGCCGGATCGGCGGCCCGGACAGGGTTAGGACGGGTTAGGACCGCTTGCCGATCTCCTCGACCAGCTGGGGAACGACCTTGAACAGGTCGCCGACCACGCCGAAATCGGCCAGCTCGAAGATCGGTGCCTCGGCGTCCTTGTTGATCGCCACGATGGTCTTGGCGGTCTGCATGCCGGCGCGGTGCTGGATGGCGCCGGAGATCCCGGCCGCGATATAGAGCTGCGGGGAGACGGTCACGCCGGTCTGCCCGACCTGGTTCTGGTGGGGGTACCAGCCGGCGTCCGTGGCCGCGCGGGACGCTCCGACCGCGCCGCCGAGGGAGTCCGCGAGCGCCTCGATGACCGCGAACTTCTCGGCGCTGCCGACGCCGCGTCCGCCGGAGACGACGACCGATGCCTCGGACAGGTCCGGGCGGTCGCCCTTCTCCTCCACGACCCGGTCGGTGATCGTCGCGGCGACGGCTGCGTCGGATAGCGCCACCTCGACGGTCTGCTGGGCGCCGGTGCCGGCCTGCTCCCGCGGCGCGAATGCGTTCGGGCGGATCACGAAGATCGGCGTACCGGCGCGCACCCGCGACCTGACCGCGATCGAACCGCCGAAGATGGACTGTGTCGCGACACCGTCGGCGTCCAGGTCGACGACGTCGGCGAGGAACCCGCTGCCGGTGCGCACGGCCAACCGGCCGGCGATCTCCTTGCCGTCGACTCCGGCGGCGATCAGCACGGCCGCCGGTCCCGCCGACTGCATCAGCGACGCGAGGACGTCGACCTTCGGAGCCGCGGGGTGCTTGTCGATGTCGTCGGATTCGGCGAGGTAGATCTTCTCGGCGCCGTGCGCGGCGAGCACGTCGGCGAGACCGGCGGCCGTGCCCGGAGCGCCCGCGACGACGGCCGCGGGCTCGCCGAGTGTGCGGGCCGCCGCCAGCAGTTCGAGGGTCGCCTTCTTCGGGGCGCCGTCGGCGTGATCGACGAGTACGAGGACCTCTGCCATGGTTTGTGCGCCTTCCTCAGATGATCTTCGCGGCGGCCAGGAAGTCGGCGATCTGCGCGCCGCCGTTGCCCTCGTCGGTGACGATCTCGCCCTTGCCGCGCGGCGGCGCCGTTTCGAAACCGACGACCTCGCTGGTCGCGCCGGCCGAGCCCACGCTCGCCGTATCCAGGCCGAGGTCGCCGACGCCAAGCGTGGTGAGCTCCTTCTTCTTCGCCGCCATGATGCCCTTGAACGACGGGTATCGCGGCTCGTTGATCTTCTCGATCACGCTGACGACCGCCGGCAGGGTCGCCTCGACGATCTCGTAGCCGTCGTCGAGTTGGCGTTCGATGCGGATCGTGTCGCCGTCGATCTCGATGGTGCGCGCGCTGGTCAGCGCCGGCACGCGGAGGCGCTCCGCCAGCATCGCCCCCATCGCGCCGACCCGGGCGTCAGAGGCCTCGGTGCCGGCGATCACGAGGTCGTAGGAGACGGTGCCGATCGCTGCGGCCAGGGCGGCCGACGTGCCGACGGCACAGGAACCGTGCAGCGCGCCGTCGGTCAGGTGGATCGCCTTGTCGGCGCCCATCGCGAGGACCTTGCGAATCGTCTCCACCGCACGGTCGGGTCCCATGCAGATGACCGTGACCTCGCCGCCGTGGGCTTCTCTGAGGACCAGGGCGGCCTCGACACCGTGCTCGTCCATCTCGTTGACGACGGCGTCGGCGGCGTCCCGGTCGACCGTGTTGTCATCAGAGCGAAGCGTGCGCTCGGACCAGGTGTCGGGCACCTGCTTGACCAGAACGACGATATTCAAAACCACGCCTCCGTCGATCAGCGATGTCGGTGGGACCGTTGCGACCTGCTCAGGGAGTCAGCCGCCGGATGATCGACCTCTCACGATAGCCACGACGGATCGTGCCCCGTGACCGGGCGTTTGCGCTGTGACCTCGGTAACGTCGAGCGGCCGAAACTACATCCCGGTCATGCCGTCGATCCGCTCGCGGAGCAGGTCCAGATGCCCGCAATGGCCGGCGCGCGGCCCCCCTCGATCGCGCGGCGAGAGCGTTCGCACTCTTGTGCGTATTCATCGACAAAGCCGCCGACCATGTCCTGCGGCGTCAACACAAAGGCACCGTGCTTGTCCTCCTCCGGGCACGGACAGGTTCGCACCGGCGAAGTCGATACTGAACCAGAATCGCTCCACGCCGGTCCGATGCTTCACCACACCGGCTGGTGTGAGGTTCGATGGCGAAACCGGCGTGCTCGCCGCCTGCTCGACGGTCCGGCCCGCAACCTTGGTGCCACGGTCGCCCGGAGGAAATCGAGCAGTTCGGTGAGTGTCTGCCGCTCGGTTCCACATTCGGCCGGGCGAATACGGGCGACGGGCTCAATGTTCGGCCGCAGACACGGCGTCACGGTGTCCGACGACTGTCGGGCTGGGGAAACAGGACCGAAAGCGCGATCTGCTGATCGCAGAAATCGCCGACGAATACCGGCCATCCTCTTGCGCGGCAGGCATTCTCGCTACTAGAATCGAACGTATGTTCGAGTCAGTGGGTAACCATCCCGTCGGTGACGCAGTTCCGGACGCCTGGTCGGACATTCCCACCGCCGCGGAGCTGGCCTTGATGTGGGCTGCGATCGAGATGGCGGAGTCGTCCCCGCCGCCGACGCATGCCGTGTTCACGCCGGGCCACACATTGCCGCCGGGCCCGTGCGCCGCGGCGGCGTTGGATGTGCTGGACCCGGCCGGTGTCGATGATCACGACCTACTGGATCTGATCGGTTCGTGGGAGCGACTGGCCTGCTGGGCACAGGCCCGGCAAGCGGTCGCGTTGGCGGAGTTCTCCCGCCGCCGCCCGGCCCGGGCAGCAGAAACGGGTGGCCGTGCGCCGGCGCTGACCAGCCGGTATGCAGCCGATGAGATCGCCCCGGCGTTACGCCTGTCCACCTGTGCCGCATCAGACCGGCTGGGCGCCGCGGAGACGATCTGCGCGCGACTGCCGGGCACCC
>JBPCOR010000125.1:0-6066 GCA_051000035.1 Mycobacteriales bacterium
CCACCACACCTGCGACCCAGCAGCCGGTCGGGAGCACCCAGCCAGCTCCGACCACCCAACCCGGTCAGAGCACACCGCCGGCGCGGATCACGCCGCCGAGTCCGTCGACGCAGCCGCCGTCGACGACGAGCGCCGCGCCCCCCGCGGCCACCACTCCGCCGCCTCCGGCCACGACGCCGCCCCCCGCGGTTACCTCTCCGCTCGCTGCGACAACGGCGCCGCCGATCCGGACCTCGCCGGTGCCGGTCCGCACCTCGACCGCGGCGCCCGCGCGCAGCGCCGCGCTGCTCGTCCTCGCGGCCGTCGCCGTCAAGGGCCGCGCTCCGATGACCGGCTATGCGCGGTCGGAGTTCGGCCCGGCCTGGGCCGATGTCGACCAAGACGGTTGCGACACGCGCAACGACGTCCTGACCCGGGACCTGACGGCGACGACGTACCGCAGCTCCTGCGTCGTCGGGACCGGCATCCTGCTCGACCCGTACACCGGGCGCACGATCCCGTTCGTACGCGGCGAACGGACCAGCTCGGCGGTGCAGATCGACCACGTCGTCAGCCTCGGTGACGCCTGGCAGACCGGCGCCGCGACGTGGTCGGCGTCCAAGCGCGAGGCGTTCGCCAACGACCGGATCGAGCTGCTGGCCGTCGACGGGCCGACCAACGACGCGAAAGGCGACGGCGACGCGGCGACCTGGCTACCGCCGAACAAGGGCTACCGCTGCGCCTACGTCGCCCGGCAGGTCGCGGTGAAGGCACGCTACGGCCTGTGGATGACCTCGGCGGAGGCCGCGGCCTCGGCCCGGGTCCTCGCCCGGTGCCCGGAGCAGGCGCTGCCGCGCGCGTCCGCGCCGATCGCCACCCCGATCGTCGCACCGACCTACACTCCGCCGCCACCGACCTACAGCCCACCGCCGCCGGTTTACCCGCCACCCACGACGACCGCGCCGCTGCCTCCGCCGACAACGGCACCCGGCCTGCCGCCGGCGCAACTCGATCCCCGATTCGGCACCTGCAAGGAAGCGAACGCGAACGGCTACGGCCCCTACTACCAGGGCCAGGACCCGGAGTACGGCTGGTATGCGGACCGCGACGGCGACGGCGTCGACTGCGAGAGCTAGCCGGGCTTCGTCACGCCCGCCAGGGGTTATGCCGGGCTGTTGGGTCCGCTCGCGCTGCCCGGCGGGGCCTGCACGGTCGGGTCGGCATAGGTTCGGGCGCCTCCGCGGAGCGCCGAATCCGACACGTCACCCCCGCCACGACCCGCGCGCCGGTTGCGGCGGTCATAGAACCCCGCGTAGGACAGGCCGCCCAAGACGACCACCCCGATAATCACCCAGACGATGATGGTGCCCATCTCAGCCCACCCTTCGCGAGCACGACTTGCTGCGCTGCGTGACTGTACGCGCGACCCCGGCCGGCTGGCTACTCGATCAGCCAGCCGGCAGCGGGGCGAGCGCCTGGGCCGCGGTCACGACATCGTCGCGGCCGACGTCGAGATGGGTGACAAGCCGCACCCGCACCGGCCCGAAACCGACACACCGCACGCCTGCCGTCTCCGCCTGCTTCACGAACGCTGCCGAGTCCGGCACATCCACCAGCAGGATGTTCGTGTCCACTGTGGACGAATCGACGCCGAGCGCGCCGGCCAGCAGCCGTGCATTTGCGTGGTCCTCGGCGAGCCGCTCGACATTGTGCCGCAGTGCGAATAGCCCTGCTGCGGCGAGGATTCCGGCCTGCCGCATCTGCCCGCCGAGCCGCTGCCGGTAGCGCCGGGCGAGCGCGATGCGGTCGACGCTCGACACCATGACCGAGCCGACCGGCGCGCCGAGGCCCTTGGACAGGCAGACCGACAACGTGTCGAAACAGGCGCCGTAGCCGGCGAGCGGCGTACCGGTGGCGACGTGGGCATTCCAGATCCGGGCGCCGTCGCAGTGCAGCAGCACGCCGCGATCGCGCAGCCCACCGGACAACGCGCGCAGCGCCTTGATCGGCTGGACCGACCCGCCGCCGCGGTTGTGGGTGTTCTCCACCGCGACGCCGATGGTGGGGGACGTGTGGCCGTCATCCTCACGCACCATCCCCAGCACGGTGTCGACGTCGAGGATGCCGCGGCCGGCGGCCCAGGTGCGGGTCTGGATGCCGCCGTGCCAGGCCGGCGCGCCGCCTTCGTAGGTGACGATGTGGGCGTCGGAGCAGCACAGCAACTCCCCCGCCGGCGGCACCAGCGTACGGATCGCGAGCTGATTGCCCATGATCCCGCTGGGCACGAACAGCGCCGCCGCATGCCCGAACAACCCGGCCACGGTGGCCTCGAGCCGGTTGATCGTCGGGTCCTCGCCGTAGACATCGTCGCCGACGTCGGCGCTCGCCATCGCCCGGCGCATCGCCTCGCTCGGTCTGGTGACGGTGTCACTGCGCAGGTCGATCACGAGTCGGATTCTCCTTCGGTGTCGGTCGATTCACCCCGGGCCGGCCCGGCGGACCCCGGCCGCGTCACGTATCAGCCGCGCAGCATCTCGGCGACCAGGAACGCCAGCTCCAGCGACTGCTGGGTATTCAGGCGAGGGTCGCACGCCGTCTCGTACCGGCCGGACAGATCGCTCTCGGCGATCTCCTGGGCGCCACCGAGGCACTCGGTGACGTCCTCCCCGGTGAGCTCGATGTGCAGCCCGCCGGGATGGGTGCCCAGCACCCGGTGCACCTGGAAATACCCCAGCACCTCATCGACGATCCGGTCGAAGTGGCGGGTCTTGTAGCCACTCGCCGATTCCTCGGTGTTGCCGTGCATCGGGTCGCAGCACCAGACGACCGCGTGGCCGGTGGCGCTGACCTTCTCCACGATCGGCGGCAGCGCGTCCCGGACGGCTCGGTTGCCCATCCGGGAGATCAGGGTGAGCCGGCCCGGCACGCCGTCCGGGTCGAGCCGCTGCACCACCTCGGCGGCGTACTCCGGCGTCGTGGTCGGGCCGAGCTTCACCCCGATGGGGTTGGCGATGTGGCTGACGAAGTCGACGTGCGCGCCGTCCAGCGCTCGGGTGCGCTCCCCCACCCAGACGGTGTGCCCGGACAGGTCGAAGACACCCTCGTCACCGACCCTGGTCAGCGCGCGCTCGTACTCCAGGATCAGCGCCTCGTGGCTGGCGTAGAAGTCGACGCTGCGCAGCGCCACGTCGTCGACCCCGCAGGCGCGCATGAAGCCCAGCGCCCGGTCGATCTCGCGGGCGATCACCTCATAGCGCTGGCCGGCGCGCGACGTGCGCACGAAGTCGTTGTTCCAGTCGTGCACCGCCGACAGGTCGGCCATCCCGCCGAGCGCGAAGGACCGCAGCAGGTTCATCGCGGCGGCGGAATTCGCGTAGGCGCGCACCATCCGCGCGGCGTCGGGCGTCCGGGCCCGCACGGTCGGCGTGATGGCATTGACCATGTCGCCGCGGTACGACGGGAGCCCGGCACTGTCCAACGTGGACGACCGTGGTTTGGCGTACTGGCCGGCAATCCGGCCTACCTTGACCACCGGCATGCTGGCGCCGTAGGTGAGCACCACCGACATCTGCAGCAGGGTCCGGGCGTTCGAACGCAGCAGCGGCTCGGTGTTGTCGTCGAAGGTCTCGGCGCAGTAGCCACCCTGCAGCAGGAACGCCTCCCCGCGCGCCACTGCGGCGAGCCGCTCGCGCAGCGCCAGGACCTCGTAGGGCAGCACCACCGGCGGCACCGCCGACAGGGTCCGTGTCACCTCACGCAGCGCCGCCAGATCCGGCCAGTCCGGCTGCTGCGCGGCGGGTAGCGCCCGCCAGGCATCGAGGTCGGGCCCGGTGGTCGCAGGTACGGTCACGCGCTCAAGACTAGGGCGCGCCACGGCGGACGATGAGGTCGCCCGACCCGGGGGCGACTCCGGTCAGCCGAAGAAGACCTCGGCCTCGGCGTACCGCTCCGGCGGGACGGTCTTGAGCTCGGCCGTCGCGTCGGACAGCGGCACCCGCACGATGTCGGTGCCGCGCAGCGCGACCATGGTGCCGAAATCGCCCTCGTGCGCGGCGTCGATCGCGTGCAGGCCGAAGCGGGTCGCGAGCACCCGGTCATACGCCGTCGGTGTGCCGCCGCGCTGGATGTGGCCTAGCACGGCCGTGCGCGCCTCCTTGCCGGTGCGAGACTCGATCTCGTCGGCGATCCGCTGGCCGATCCCGCCGAGGCGGACATGCCCGAAGGCGTCCTTCTCCCCGGTCGTCACGGCCATCGTGCCCGCATCGGGCATCGCGCCCTCGGCGACGACGACGATCGGCGCATAGTGGTCGCGGAACCGGTGCTCGATGTATGCACACACCTTGGCGATGTCGAACCGGCGCTCGGGAATCAGGATGACGTTGGCGCCGCCGGCGAGCCCGGCGTGCAGCGCGATCCAGCCGGCGTGGCGGCCCATCACCTCCACGATGAGCGCCCGGTGGTGCGACTCCGCGGTGGTGTGCAGCCGGTCGATCGCCTCCATCGCGATGTTGACGGCGGTGTCGAAACCGAACGTGTAGTCGGTGGCGCCGAGGTCGTTGTCGATCGTCTTCGGTACACCGACGACGGGCCCGCCGTCGTCGGATAGCCGCCTCGCCACACCGAGCGTGTCCTCGCCGCCGATGGCGATCAGCGCGTCGACCCGCAGGTCCGCGAGCGTGCGCCGTACCTCCGCGGCGCCGCCGTCGCTGGCGTAGGGATTGGTGCGCGACGTCCCCAGGATGGTGCCACCGCGGGGCAGGATGCCGCGGACCGCGGCGATGTCGAGGGTGACTGTTTCGGCATCGATCGCCCCGCGCCACCCGTCGGCGAACCCGACGAAGTCGTGGGAGTAGTCGGTGATTCCCTTGCGCACCACGGCCCGGATGACGGCGTTGAGGCCGGGGCAGTCGCCGCCCCCCGTGAGCACGCCGATTCGCATGACAGCCACGCCTTCTGCAGTCGGTACGGCGGCCGATCCCGCCGCGGCATGAGCAAACTATCGACAAGACCGGTGGGCCGCCGCATCGGCTCGGCGGCTCACCGCCCGGTCGGGCGGTCCGCGGCGGTGCGGGGTCCTCGGAGCCCGGCCAACTGGCCGGCCGCCCCGGGCGCCGCGTGCATTTCCCGCCAGCGGGCCAGGTTGTGCCGGGCGTCGGCGAGCGCGTCGTGCTGCCCGCTGGGCTGCTCGGGCAGCGGCGGCCGGCCGACGTCCTCCCAGCGCTGCCGCAGGTCGTGGGTGAAGCGCGGGATAGCGCGCGGCAGGGCCGGCATCGCGCCCCACAGCTGCGCGAGCGCGACGTGGTCGTACGCCGCGTACCACGCCCACAGCTCGATGCCGCGACCGGGCGCGGTGAGAAACGAGAACAGCTCCGCGCGGATCCGCTCGCGGCTCTGCCAGCACCCGTCGGCCGGCGGCGGCAGCTGCGCGATGACGTTGTCGCGCACCCACGCGATCGCCTTGGCCGGGTCGAACTCCGTGGAGCAGGCGTAGAACTCGCGTCCGTCCTCGGCCACGACGCCGATGGAGACGAGGTCTACGGTGACGCCGTCCTCGATGAATTCACAGTCGTAGAAGTAGCGCACGCCGCACACGCTACGGACCGGCCCCTGGGCGGTCCGAGACCGGTCCGTCCACCGGGCCACTGCGGTGGCTAGCTCTGCTGTGGGGTCACCACCGACTTGAGCGCGCCGGGGTGGGTCGTGGACCGTAGCGCGGCGTCGACGTCGTCGAGCGCGAAGTGCCCGCTGACCGTGCAGTCCAGGTCGACCTGACCGGATGCGACGAGGTCGATCGCCGTCGGCCATGTGTTGGCGTACCGGAATACCCCGGTGACTAGCAGTTCACGCCGCTGGATCACCGAGACGGGCAGCGCCACGTCGGCCGGGCCCCCGTCGTGCCCAGAAGTTCACGTCCGCATCCGCGTCGGCAGGGTGGTATGCATCAGCCGTCCTCACTGGGTGCCACCGGCGGTAGGGGGCGCAAGTCCGGCGGCGCGACGACGACGTGGATGCCCTGCTCCCGCATCCGGGTGATGTGCTCGTCGGATGTCTTGGCGTCGACGATGACGGTGTCGAAGTCGCTCAGCG
>JBPCOR010000205.1:0-3920 GCA_051000035.1 Mycobacteriales bacterium
GACGCCCCGGAGGAACGCCAGGAGGACCAGGTCGAGAAGTTCCGGGAATTCCTTGACCAGGTTTCACCGGAGGACTTCGCCGGATCCTGATCGGCCGCTGTCGCCGACGGACGTTCCGAGTTGCCGATCCTGGTCCGCTGCCGCCGCCCAGAGTCTTAACCTCAGCTTTAGCGTCATACATTGGACACGCCGCGACGTCGGTTGACCCGCTGGGTCGGACGCGCTTACGGTGCGCAGGCGGGGGAGGGAATCCCCACGGTGCAATTCCCCGTCGCGGTGGGGACGCATCGATCGGTCGGTCACGAGGAGGCGCCGTGTCGCAGGACGGCACAAAGGGTCCCGGCGCCGCTCCCGGCGGCTCTGACCAGCACAACGACCGCGGGTCCGGCCCGGGCGGCTCCGCTGCAAGTCCGGCTACCAACCCCGCCGCGCAGCCATCGCTGTTCAGCGTCGACCGGTCGCCCGCTGGTGATGACAATGTCGGGTATCGCGGCACCACGGCGTGCACGGCCGCGGGCATCACCTACCGGCAGCTGGACTACTGGGCCCGCACCGCCCTGGTCGCGCCGACCGTGCGCGGCGCCACCGGATCGGGCAGCCAGCGCCTTTACTCCTTCACCGACATCCTCGTGCTCAAGGTCGTCAAGCGCCTGCTGGACACCGGCATCTCGCTGCGGAACATCCGCACCGCCGCCGCCCACCTGCGCGCGCGTGGCGTGGAGGACCTCGCCACCCTGACGCTGGTGTCCGACGGCACCACGATCTATGAATGCACGTCGGCGGAAGAGGTCGTCGACGTTCTCGCCGGCGGACAGGGCGTCTTCGGCATCGCCGTCAGCGGCGCGCTGCGGGAGCTCACCGGATCACTCGCCACGCTGCCGGCCGAGCCCGCCGGCGGAGCCGCTGACGTCCCGGTGCGGTCGGATGAGTTGGCCGCCCGCAGGCAAGCCCGCCTCACCGGCTGACGCGTCGCGGTCGGCTCGCCCGCTCGGCCTCGCCCGGTCGGTCGGTCTGGATCGTGTTCGCGCCGCGCCGACCTAGCCCATCACGCGGCGCGGCGCTGCGGTGCTACGCGCCCGCACTGGTAACGTCGCAGGCGCTACAGACCCTGTACGGGAGAGTCTCCGGCACCTCGTGTGCTTGACCTACCAGGTGACCGGAGCGCCGAAGGAGCAACCTCCCCGGAATCTCTCAGGCCAACGGACCGTACGGGCGAGGCACCTCTGAAGAGTGGGGCCGGTGCTCGCATTTGACCGGCCTCCGCCGACGGTGAAAGCCGGGCGTGCCCGGTGAATCTCTCAGGCTCCGGACAGAGGGGGAACCGGCGGCGTGGTGCCGCCCGGTTCGCCCACCTGTCTGAGGAGGCAGCCAGTGGTTCAGCAGCCAGTGCCAACCGCGTCCTTCGCCACCACCGCGGTCGGCGGCGGTGGACACACGTTCGCCGATCGGCACATCGGCCCCGGCCAGGACGAGCAGCAGACGATGCTCGCCGCCCTCGGCTATCCGTCGGTGGACAAGCTCATCGAGGTCGCCGTACCGGCCGACATCGCGATCGAGGGGCCGCTGCACCTGCCGCCGGCCGCCTCCGAGGACGAGGTCGAGGTCGCACTGCGCGACCTGGCCGCGCGAAACCGGGTGCTCACCCAGATGATCGGTCTGGGCTACTACGACACCGTCACCCCGGCGGTGATCCGCCGCAACGTGTTGGAGAGCCCGGCCTGGTACACCGCCTATACGCCCTACCAGCCGGAGATCAGCCAGGGTCGGCTGGAGGCGCTGCTGAACTTCCAGACGGTCGTGGCGGACCTGACCGGACTGCCGGTCGCCGGCGCCTCGCTGCTCGACGAGGCGACCGCCGCGGCGGAGGCGATGGCGCTGGCCCGCCGGATGTCGCGGGCACCGCGAGGGGCGGCGTTCCTGGTCGACGTCGACACGCTCCCGCAGACCGTCGCCGTCCTGCGGACCCGCGCGCACCCGGCCGGCATCGACCTGCGGGTGGCCGATCTCGCCGGCGGACTGCCCGGCGGTGACTTCTTCGGGGTGCTGCTGTCGTGTCCCGGCGCGTCCGGGCGGCTGCGCGACGACGCATCGCTGGTCACCGCGGCGCATGAGCGGGGCGCGCTCGTGATCGTCGCCACCGACCTGCTCGCCCTGACCCTGATCCGCCCGCCCGGTGAGATCGGCGCCGACATGGCGGTCGGGTCGGCACAGCGATTCGGTGTGCCGCTGTGCTACGGCGGTCCCCATGCGGGCTTCCTCGCCGTCCGCGACGGCCTGCAGCGCTCGCTGCCCGGTCGCCTCGTCGGGATATCCAGGGATTCGGCCGGCCGCCCGGCGTACCGCCTCTCCCTGCAGACGCGGGAGCAGCACATCCGCCGCGAGCGGGCGACCAGCAACATCTGCACGGCGCAGGTCCTGCTCGTGGTGATGGCGAGCATGTACGCCGTCTACCACGGCCCGGTCGGGCTCGCGGCCATCGCCCGGCGAGTCCACAGCGGCGCGCTGCGCCTCGCCGCCGCGCTGCGCGACGGCCGGGTCGACGTCGTGCACGACGTCTTCTTCGACACCGTGACCGCGCGGGTGCCGGGCCGCGCGCACGATGTCGTCGCAGCGGCAGCGCACGCCGGGGTCAACCTGAGGCTGGTCGACGCCGATCACGTCGGCATCTCCTGCGATGAGCGGACGACGGCGCAGCACCTGCGCTCCGTGCTCGGCGCCTTCGATGTGTCCACTGTGGACGTTACGGTGGAGTCCACAGTGGATGACGAGCCGATCCTGAACGGCGCGCTGCGGCGCACCTCTGGCTATCTCGAGCACCCGGTCTTTCACGAGCACCGGTCGGAGACCTCGATGCTGCGCTATCTGCGCCGGCTGGCCGACCGCGACTTTGCCCTGGACCGCGGCATGATCCCGCTCGGGTCGTGCACGATGAAGCTCAACGCGACCACCGAGATGGAGCCGATCACCTGGCCGGAATTCGCCGGCATCCACCCCTTCGCGCCGGCCGACCAGGCCGCGGGTTACCGGACCCTGATGAGCGACCTGCAGCGGTGGCTGGTCGAGATCACCGGATACGACGCGGTGTCGCTGCAACCGAATGCCGGCAGCCAGGGGGAATTCGCCGGTCTGCTCGCCATCCACGCCTACCACGCGGCCCGCGGCGAGTCGCAGCGGGACGTCTGCCTGATCCCGTCGTCCGCGCACGGCACCAACGCCGCATCCGCTGCGATGGCGGGAATGCGCGTCGTCGTGGTCGCCTGCGATGGCAGCGGCAACGTCGACCTCGATGCCCTCGACGCGTTGATCGAGGTCAACCGCGATGCGCTCGCGGCGATCATGCTGACCTATCCCTCGACCCACGGCGTCTTCGAGACCACGGTCACCGAGGTCTGCCGGCGGGTACACGCCGCGGGTGGCCAGGTCTACGTCGACGGCGCCAACCTCAACGCTCTGGTGGGGCTGGCGAAGCCCGCGGAGTTCGGCGCCGACGTGTCGCACCTGAACCTGCACAAGACGTTCTGTATCCCGCACGGTGGCGGCGGGCCGGGCGTCGGCCCGATCGGCGTACGCGCCCATCTCGCGGCGTACCTGCCCAACCATCCGCTCGCCGTGGATGCCGGTCCGGAGACCGGACCGGGGCCGGTGGCGGCCGCACCGTGGGGATCGGCGGGGATCCTGCCGATCTGCTGGGCGTACCTGCGCCTGATGGGCCCGGACGGGCTGCGGGCGGCGACCGGTGCCGCCATCCTGTCCGCGAACTACCTGGCGACGCGGCTGGCCGAGTACTTCCCGATCCTCTACACCGGGCGCGATGGCCTGGTCGCGCACGAGTGCATCGTCGACCTGCGCCCGCTGACGCGGCGGACCGGTGTCACCGTCGACGACGTCGCGAAACGGCTGATCGACTACGGCTTCCACGC
>JBPCOR010000248.1:0-3010 GCA_051000035.1 Mycobacteriales bacterium
GCGCAGGTGCGGTCGACCGGCACCTGGGCCGGGGGCACGCCGAGGCCGCGGCCGACGATGATCCTCATCAACGCGACGCCGAGCACGAACCGGTCATGGTCGTCCCGGCGGCGGTACGCCGCTGCCCTGGACAGCTCCGGCGCGTCGAGCAGGCTGAACAGCGAGGCGCGTGCGGATGCCAACGGCGCCCACCACACGTCGCACCGGGTTTGCCGGTCCTTCAGGCGGCCGTAATCCCCGCCACCAGGGGCCATAGCGCCGGATGCGCCGCGCTGATGGGCCGAATGGCCAGGCCGAATTACCCAATTTGGTGGGCTCACGGCGACCAACTCTTGGCGACAATAGGGCGCGGCGCCCGTATCTGGGCACGAAACGCGCTTGCCCGGAGATCCCGCCCGGTTGCTACCCGCACGCCAGGGCACCATACGGGGCTCGTCGACTGATCGCCCGGCCGATCCCGGGCGGGACCAAAAAAGGGGTCACTGCTTGACCGCGCCCACTGCGACGATCCGCTCGCGACGACAGGTCCACGTCGCAGTCGATGACCAGGCGATCCGGACGCCCGATCGGGTGGCGGTTGTCGTGGGTGCCGCCCGGCTGACCTACGCGGCGCTGGCGGCGCGATCCCGGGCGGTCGCGGACTTGCTGCGCGACCGTGGGGTGCTGGCCGGGGACCGCGTCGGCGTCTGCCTCGGCCGGGACGAGCTGCTGCTGCCCACGCTGCTCGGAGTGCTCGCTTCGGGTGCCGCCTACGTCCCGCTGGACCCCGGCTACCCGGCCGACCGGCTCCGGTACCTCCTCGACGACGCGCGGATCACCGTCGTCGTCGTGTCGCCGGCGACGGCTGGCCGCTGCGCTTTCGGGCCCGGTGATGGCCCCGACCGCATCGACATCACCGCCGCCGCTGCCGGCACCGGATCGGACGAGACCCGCGCCCGCGACACCGCATCGGACCGCGACACCGCAGCCGACCGCGACACCGCAGCCGACGGCGACGCCGCAGCGGACCCCGACCGCGGAGCCCCCTTGGGCGCCGAGGGCACCGATCCGGGCGAAGAGGTCGCATACGTCCTCTACACCTCGGGCAGCACCGGCGCGCCGAAGGGCGTGCAGGTCGAGCACCGCAACGTGATGAGCCTGCTGCGGTGGGCCGTGGCCACCTTCGAGCCGGCCGAGCTGGCCGGTGTTGCCGCCACGACGTCGACCAGCTTCGACCTCTCGGTATTCGAGCTCTTCGCGCCGCTCGTCAGCGGCGGCACGGTGATCCTCGCCGACGACCTGCTGGCGTTGCCCGACCTGCCCGCCGTCGAGCAGGTGCGGCTGGTCAACGGGGTGCCGTCGGCCCTCGGGGCGCTGCTCCGCGCACCGCTGCCGATCGGTGTCCGCACCGTCGTCGCCGCCGGCGAGCCGCTGCCGCTGGCGCTCGTCCGCCGGCTCTACGCGAATCCGGGCGTCCGCCGCGTCGTCAACGCCTACGGCCCCACCGAGACGACCGTCTACTGCAGCTGGCACGAGGTCGGGCGCGACGCGCAGGGCGACCCGCCCGTCGGCGTCGCGCTGCCGGGGACCGAGCTGTCCGTGCGCGATCCGGGCGGGCGGGCCTGCGGGACCGGCGAGGCAGGCGAGCTGTGGGTCGCCGGAGAGCTCGTCACCCGCGGATACCTCGGTCGGCCCGACCGCACCGACGAGCGGTTCGCGACGATCGATGGCGTCCGGCACTACCGGACCGGAGACCTTGCGACCTACGCCGACGGACTGGTCTGGCTCCGCGGCCGGCTGGACGACCAGGTCAAGGTGCGCGGGTTCCGGATCGAGCTCGGCGAGGTTCGCGCCGCGCTGGAGTCACATCCGGGTGTGCTGCAGGCCGTCGCCAGCGCACCGCCCGACGACTTCGACACCCGCCGGCTGGTCGCCCACGTGGCCGCGATCGACGCCGGCGGCGGCGGGCCCGACGAGCCCGCGCTGCGCGGCTGGGTGCGGGCGCGACTGCCGGCCCACCTGGTGCCGTCAAGGGTCGTGGTGATGGACCGGCTGCCGGTCACCGACCGCGGCAAGCTGGACCGCTCCGCGCTGCCGCCCGCCGGCGCCAGCCGCCCCGAGGACACCGAGTACGTCGCGCCGCGCACCCCCGACGAGCAGCTCGTGTCCGAGGTCGTGCGCTCCGTGCTGGACCTGCCCGAGGTCGGGGTCCACGACGAATTCGGTGATCTCGGCGGCCACTCCCTCGCCGCGGCGGTCGTCGCGCACGAGATCGGCCGGCGCCGAGGTGTCGACCTGCCTGTGTACATGGTGCTCGAACGTCGCACGCCCGAACGCATCGCGGCTGCGCTGCCGGGCCTCGCGCCGGCGCATCCGGGCCGGGCACCGGTGCGCCACGAGGGACGCACGGCCTACCCGCTCACCCGCATGCAGCGGGCCGTGTGGCTGATGTCGAGCACGTCTGCTGAGCTGCCGGTGTCGACCGTCTGTTTCCGGCTCCGCCTGCGCGGCGCTGCCGACGCCGCGGCCATCCTGATCGCTGCCGACCGGATCGTCGCCTCGCACGAGGCGCTGCGCAGTGTCGTCGACGACGTCGACGGCGTGCTCTCGGCCAGGGTCCGCCCGGCGGCACCGGTCAGCGTCGCCGAGCACGACCTGCGTGACCTGCCCGCGGCCGAGCAGCGGGGTCGATGCGAGGAGCTCGCCGACGCCCTGGCGCGGCACCGCTTCGATCTCGCCGCCGAGTCGCCGCTGCTGCGCCTGGTCGCGTGCCGACTGGCGGAGACGGTCACCGAGCTCGCTGTCGCGGTCGACCATTTCGCGTTCGATGGCTGGTCGATCGGCCTATTGATGACCGAGCTCGCCGACGGGGTCGCGGGCGCCGGGTCCGGCCCGACCGGCCCGCTGCCCGCAGGTGCGGTAGCCACCCGGCTGCAGATCGGTGACATCGCGGTCGCGCAGGAGCGTCGGGCTGATGACGACGGCACGGGTGCGGCCGACGACCGGTTCTGGCGGGACGCCCTCGCCGGCG
>JBPCOR010000336.1:0-6332 GCA_051000035.1 Mycobacteriales bacterium
CTGCCACGGTCCGCCGCTCGCCGGCGGCTGCTGCCACGGTCCGCCGCTCGCCGGCGGCTGCTGCCACGGTCCGCCGCTCGCCGGCGGCTGCTGCGCGTCGGCTTCGGCCGGTTGCTGGTCGGCAGCACTACCTGGCGGGCCCATCATGTTCTGGGCGGCGTCCCAGCGGGCGCGGGCATCCGGCTTCTTGCCGTCCCCGTCGTCTCGGTCGGCTCGGCGGCGCCACAGACTCACGATCGTTCCTCTCCCGTGCAGCCTCGAACGGCGGTTGTGCGATTGGCCCCGCTACGAGGTGAAACCGCCACCGAGCGTAGATCGCCGGCGAGCTGAGCACACGGCGGACATCGCAATTGCCCGCCGACGCGATGCCCCTCCAGCCGGCGCGTAACGCTGCCGCGTCGTCAGGCCGGCGCCGGTCGCAGCCGCTGCAAGCGAGCGTTCAGTTCAGCCCGGCGTAGGAGTGCAGGCCGGAGACGACGATGTTGATGACGAAGAAGTTGACGATCATCGTCCCGAATCCGAGCAGGTTGATCACGCTCGCGGCGGTGCCCTTCCAGCCGGCGGTGGATCGGGCGTGCAGGTACGCCGCATAGACGATCCAGGTGATCAGGGCCCAGGTCTCCTTCGGGTCCCAGCTCCAGTACTTGCCCCACGCGGCCTCGGCCCAGATGGCGCCGCAGATGATCGCGAACGTATAGAGCGGGAAGCCGAAGGCCGCCGTACGGTAGGCCATCCGATCCAGGGCGGACGCGGCGGGCAATCGGGCGCCGAATCCGGCGAACGCCCCGGGCGCATCTCCCGCAACGACGACCTGCTCGTAGCGGCGCCGGACGAGGTAGAGCATGGTGCCGACTGAGCTGACCAGAAAGATGCCGGTGCCGACCGCGGCGGCGCTGACGTGGATGGCCAGCCAGTAGGAGTGCAGCGCCGGGACGAGCGTGGCCGCGCGGGCGTAGAGGACCGTGCCGGCGAGGAACATCAGCACGATCACCGGCAGCATCAGGAAGACGCCGAGATAACGCAGCTGCGGCTGGCGGATCAGCACCACGAGAAACGCGACGACCGCGATCAGGCTCGCGACCGAGGAGAATTCGTACATGTTGCCCCAGGGCACCCGGTCCACGGCGGCACCGCGGATCGCGATGGAGGTGGCCTGTACGAGAGCCCCGATGATGGCGAGCGCGAGCCCGAGCCGGCCCATCCGGGCCACGCGGTCATCGGCGTCATCAGCCTCGGCGTCATCAGCCTCGGCGTCATCGGCCTCGGCGTGCTCGGCCGGGAGGCGCTCTCCGGCGGCGGGGGGTGGATAGCCGTCAGCCGTACTGCGCGACCGGGTGGCGCCGACGCGTCCCGCGAAGGTTGCCGACCCGGCCGGCGCGCCGGCTCCGACCAGAACGGCGGCCTCGGCTCGGGCCGGGGCCGCGTCGGTGGTCCGGGCGACCCCACCGCGGCGACCGAAGGCGTACTCAGCGCCGAAGGTCACCATCGCGACGCTGTATGCCGTGATGGCCAGCGTGAACAGGTGATCGGACAGCTGGGCCAGCGTGGTTTCCACGCCTAGTCGCCTCCTCGCTCGGACGTCGACCCGGTGACCGCCCCGGGGGCCGGCTGGGCCGGGTCGTTCGTAGCCCCGGTCGTCGGAGCCGCCGTATCGACAAAAGATGTGCTGACCGGCGTGGCCGCGCCGGCGGCTGGAGCGCCGGTGCACGCCGCCCCGAGCAGTCGCCGTGACAGGGATTCGAACTCCCCGCCGAAGGCGACCGCGTCGGTACGGGCGAGACCGCCGACCGACATCACGGTACGTCCCTCGTCGGGCCGGTCGACTCGCGGGTCCGACTGGTCCGACGGGGCCGACGGCCCGACCCGGACCCACAACCGGCGCCGGCGCACCCGCAACGAGAGCAGCAGGCCGATCACGATCAAGACGGCGGCGAGGAGCACCAACACCTGTGCCGGATCGCGGGAGACCTGCAGGTTGGCCCACTGCTTGTAGCCGGCGAACGTGATCTGGGTGCCGTCGGCGAGCCGCACCCCCTGCCCGACCTGCAGGTTGGCCGCGCCGACCTTCTTCAGCGCGCCGTTCTGCAGCTGCCCCCGGTCGATGGCGTAGACCGACTGCGGCCGGCCGGTGTCGACGCCGAGGTTGCCTCGGTAGATAAAGATCGCCACCAGCGGACGATCCGGCTTCGGTGACACCGACGTGAGCAGCCCGTGGATGTCGAACGCACCGGTCGGCGCGAAGAGCCCGTCGAGGGCCAGCTGATGTGGCTTCGCATCGGGCAGCTTCAGCGCACCCTGGGAGGCGAAGGCGCCGTCCTGCGGCAGGAACGGCGCGGAGACGTCGCGGAACACCTGACCGCTGGGGTCGCGGACGGTGAAGACCGGGGCGAAGCCGTGACCGAGCAGGTAGAGCCGGGTGCCCTCGACCCGCAGCGGGTGGTTGACCCGCAGGACGTCGCTCTCGGTCCGGCTCGACAGGCCCTTGGAGTAGGTGATGTCGGCGCGGAACTGCGCGGCGGTGCCGTCCGGTTCATACGTTGCCGTGAAGCGCTCGAGGTGCACGCAGTACGGTGCGATCGACCGGCCGGTGACGGCGTGCCCGGGACGGAAGGAATCGAACTGCTGCACCGTGTTGCAGAAACCCTGACCCTCCTCGACCACCACGCTTCCGGTGTAACCCCACAGCTGCCCGACCGCGACGGCGATCAGTAGCCCGGTCAGCGCAACGTGAAAGACCAGGTTGCCGGTCTCGCGCAGGTAGCCCTTCTCCGCGCAGACGGTGACCACGCCGCCGGCCTCATCGCGGATGACGACCCGCCAGCGGCCGCGCCGCAGCAGGCGCGCGGTCGCCGCGCCGATCTGTGCCGGATCGCCGTCGAGGTCGTACGCCGCGGTCTCCGGGAGCCGCTCGAAGCGACGCGGCGCCTTCGGCGGCTGGCCGCGCAATGCCCTGGCATGCAGGCGGATCCGTGGGACCAGGCAGCCGACGAGGGAGATGAAGAGCAGCAGGTAGATCGCAGCGAACCACGGCGAGGCGAACACGGCGAACAGGCCCAGGTGATCCAGTAGTGGGCCGAGGGTGGCGTGCTGAGCGAGGTAGGTCCGCACCTTGTCCGGATTGAGCGACCGCTGCGGCAGCAGCGATCCCGGTACGGCAGCCAGGGCGAGCAGGAAGAGCAGGATCAGCGCCGTCCGCATGCTGGTGAGCCAGCGCCAGGCACGGATGGCCGGGGCGAGGACCCGGCGCCTCGGGGTCGGCTGCTGGGGCGGCGGGACCGGCTGCGTGGACAGCGCCGCCGAGATCGACGACGCCTGCGTCGGTGCGGCGCCGATGTCGGTGTCGGCCCCGGAACCCGCGCCCGGGTCCCTGTCCGTGTCGGGAGCGGTGTCCGTGTCGGCGCAGGCGTCCGTGTCCGTGTCGGCATCGGCAGATGTCGTCATACCGACGTCCCCAGCCCGCCGTGGCTGCCGGCCCACGCGCGCATCGTGTCCATCAGGTGATCCCACCAGCCGCCGACGAGCAGCACACCGAGGACGACGAGGAGCACTCCGCCGATCCGGGTGACCCAGACGGCGTGCCGGCGGATGGCGGCGAAGGTGCCGACCAGCCAGCGGAATCCGAACGCGGCGAGCACGAACGGCACGCCGAGCCCGATGCAGTACACCGCCGACAGGAAGGCACCCTTGCCGGCGCTGGCGGAGGTGAACGCGAGCGACTCGACCGCGCCCAAAGTCGGCCCGACGCACGGCGTCCAGCCGAGGCCGAAGACGACGCCGAGCAGCGGCGCGCCGAGCAGCCCGGCCGACGGCAGCCGGTGGATGCGTAGCTCCCGCTGCAGGCCGGGTATCAGGCCGATGAACGCCAGGCCCAGCAGGATCGTGACGGCGCCGAGGATCCGCTCGATGAGCCGCTGGTGCACGAAAAGAGCACGGCCGAGGCCGCCGAAGAGGGCGCCGTAGGAGACGAAGACGACGGAGAAGCCGAGGACGAACAGCGACGCACCGGCGAAGGTGCGGACCTTCGACGCCGAACGGACCGCGGTGGCAACCCCGCCGCCGGGCCCGATCGACACACCGGTGGACGTATCCGAAGACGTCGTATCGACGGACACGTCGGGGCCGGTGAGGCCGGTCACGTAGGACAGATAGCCCGGCACGAGTGGCAGCACGCACGGCGACAGGAAGCTCACGACGCCGGCGAGCAGCGCGACCAGCGCCGCGACGGCGAGCGGGCCGTCCAGCACGGCGTGCTGGAAACCGCCGGCCGCGATCACTTCTCCGCCAGCAGTTGTCGAACGACTCCCGTCACGTCCGGCCCGACGAGCGGCTTGGTGTAGACGCCGGCGACCCGGCCGTTGCGGTCGACCAGGATTGTGGAGGGGATGGTGACGGCCGGGTAGTCGCGGAACGCGAGCGCGACCCGGCTGTCGGGGTCGAAGAGACTCGGGTAGGTGAGCTTCTTGTTCAGCATGAACGCCCGCGCGAGCTGCGCCACGTCCTTCACATCAACGCCGAGGACCGCGAAGCCGGATCTGCCGTACCGCTGGTAAGCCGACTGCAGGTAGGGCGCCTCGACCCGGCACGGCGGGCACCACTGCCCCCAGAAATTGATGAGCACGACCTTGCCCTTGAAGTCGCCGTCACCGAGCGTGCGCCCGGCGAGCGTCGTACCGGAAAAGGTCGGCGCACTCTTGCGGCTCGGGGCCGGGATAAGCTCGCCCTGATCCGTCGAGCCCTGGAAGCGGTACTGCCCCGCGGCGGTCTGGTCGACCGCGTCGGCACCGGTCGAGCATGCCGAGATGAGCGTGAGTGCCGTCGCGAGCGCGGCCAGGACGGCAGCGGTACGGCGTCGGTGCATGGGCTACCTCTCGGGCACGCTGGGGGTTTGTCCAGTGTGACTGGCCGAGGCGGCGAACTACCGCCCGGGGTGCCGCGCACGCGAAGCCCTCGCCGGGTACGGGCACATCCACCGGTCACCCCCGGCCTGGCGCCTGACGGTGTTGCCCGTTACCGGCGACGGAGGTGACAGACCTCGGTGGCGCGGGTGAAGCTAGTAGCACAACTGCTACCATCGGCGCCATGGGAACCGTGGGGCTTCGAGAACTCCGCCAGGACGCGTCCGAGGTGGTGCGCCGGGTCGCGGTGGCGGCCTGACCCGGACTGGGAGCGCGACAGCGGGCTGATCGATCAGTCCGTCGGTAATCCGTGGGACCGCCGTCGTTGAAGGCAATTCTCGATACGAGCGTCTTGATCGCCACGGACGTGCCGCCGCTGGCGGGAGACCTGGCGATCAGCGCTGCCGCCCTCGCTGAGCTGCATTTCGGCGTGCTCGTCAGCACCGATGGAGCGGTCCGTGCCGAGCGCTTGCGACGCCTGTCGAACATTCAGCGTAGGTTCACCGCGTTGCCTGTCGACGATGCGGTGGCGACCAGCTACGGGCAGCTGGCTGCCGCGGTCGAGGCTTCGGGCCGTCAGCGGCGAGCTCAGGTCATGGAGCTGCTGATGGCGGCTACCGCGCACGCCCATGCAGCGCGGCTCTACCCGCGCGATGCGGGCGACCTTGCCGGCATCGAGCACCTCGTCGAGATCGTCTCCGTTTGACCATCTCTGTCTGACATCCCTCGCTGGCATGACCGCACCGCGCCTTATGGTGTTACCCGTCACCGGCGACGGAGGTGCCAGATGCAGGCGACGGTGGTCATCGATGGCTGACGCAGCGCCGAGCCCGATCCTCAATCCGCCGTACGACCCGCCGTCGCGCCATTACGCGATGGGTCCGCACGGACGCACCGACGTGATCCGCGACGGACGCCGGCCCAGCGAGTCCTTCGTCCCGATCCAGGCCGCCCGCAAGGGCGCGCGGATCGACGACGAACCGGCCCAGAGCGCCCTGGACTTCGATCTGACCGGCGAGCGGCGGGAGCGAAACACCTTCGTCAACGACCTGCGCCGCGAGGTCGTGCGCTGGCGGCATCGCGGCTACGAGCGGGTGACGCCGATCAGCCGCAAGCTGCTGACGCACTGGGCCGACCCGGCCCGGGAGAATCGGGTGCTGTTCTGCCAGCGGGAGGCGGCCGAGACGGCAATCTTCCTCGCCCAGGTGGCCGCCCGGCACGGCTATGCCGACTGGCGCCGGCAGATCGAGGACGCCAACGCCGAGCACAATGCGGCCCGCCCCGGGTCGCGCTGAAGATGGCGACCGGCGCGGGCAAGACCGTGGTGATGGCGATGCTGATCGCCTGGCAGACCGCCAACAAGGTGCTGAGTCCGCGCGATCCGCGCTTCGCCAAGCGGTTTCTCGTCATCACCCCCGGGATCACGATCCGGGACCG
>JBPCOR010000337.1:0-8909 GCA_051000035.1 Mycobacteriales bacterium
ACATCGTAGGACGGCGCCGGGATCTCGGTATGCCTCCCTTCGCGCGACGGGCACAGCGGGCACTCATTCGTGGGCGGCAGGAAGGTCCGGCCCTGCCGGTGCGAGGCGATGCCGACCCATTCCTCCCGCAGCGCATCCCACCGCGCGTGCGAGGACGTGGTCGCCGGCGGGAGGGCGCGCTCATCGGCATACGCCGCCCGGCCCGCGCCGGGCGCCTCGTCGAAATAGATCAGCTGCCGACCGTCGGAACGCGTCGTCGCGGTGCGGTAGACGTCCATCGTTTCGTCGTCGCCTCCCAGCGAGCACCCCGCGAGCCGGTTCGATCAAGACCGATCGCATACTTTCACAACAGGACGATAAGTGCGGGGGAGTGCCCAGAGGACGCCATCTGGCCGTCGCCGGGCACTAAGGTGTTGGCATGTTCGCGGCCGAGAGACGCCAGGCCATCCTCGACCTGGTGCGCGCCAACGGCGCGGTCTCGCTGCGGTCGCTGGCCGAGCAGGTGCACACCTCCGAGGTGACCGTGCGCCGCGACCTGCACGCGCTGGAGGACGAGGGGCTGCTCGGCCGCAGGCACGGCGGCGCCGTTGCGGTCGGCGCGTTCGCCCACGAGCCGACGTACGCCGAGAAGTCGCACCTCGCGTCGGAGGAGAAGACTGCGATCGCCGAATACGCCGCCGAACTCGTCGCTGACGGTGACGCCATCGTGATCGGCGCCGGCACCACGACGCAGGCGCTCGCCCGCCGCCTGGTTCGCCGCCGTGACCTCACCGTCGTCACCAACTCGCTGCTCGTCGCGCAGAGTCTGGCGCGTGCGCAGGGCGTCGACGTGGTGATGACGGGGGGCACGCTGCGGGGCGCGATCTTCGCGCTCGTCGGGAGTGAGGCGGAGAAATCGCTGTCGGCGCTGCGTACGGCGCGCAGCTTCATCTCGGGCAACGGGCTGACCGCCGAGCGTGGGTTGTCCACCCCGAACACCGCGGTGGCCGGGGTCGACCGCGCGATCGTCGGCGCTGCCGGCGAGGTCGTCGTCCTGGCCGACCACACGAAGGTCGGTGTCGACACGATGGTGCAAACCGTACAGGCGGAGCGGATCGACCGGCTCGTCACCGACCAGGGCGCAGCCCCCGCCGAGCTCGAACGCCTGCGGGACCGCGGGATCGAGGTCACGGTCGTGATGACGGCCGCCGCGGCCGCGGCTAGCGGCCGCTCGACCGCCGCCTCGGCGGCCCGCAGCAAGCGTGCGTCTCGACGCTCCGCCGGCTGATCTCCGGGTGTTCCCGGGAGATTTGGTCAGGAGCGATCGGGGTTGATCAAAGTTCATCAGGTATTGACAATCCTGAAACGCGTTGGTTAACTCACGAAGCCTACGACCCGCGTGCAGATCGGCATCGCGAGAGATCTCGGCCACCACTTAGGATTGCGAGAACACATGGTCACCAGTCGCTCGTCCCGCACGCTGATCGGCTGCACCGCGGTGCTTCTCGCCGTCGTGGCCGGCTGCACCAAGAGCCAGCGCAACTCCAGCGGCTCCTCGAGCAGTCCGGCAGGTGCCGGCGGCTCGTCGTCGTCCTCGGCTCCGGTGGGAAACTCCTCATCGGCCACCGGCGGCGGCCAGCAGACGGTCGCACCGACCGGAGGGGCGAAGGGCGCCGGCTGCACCTTCACCCAGTACGGCGTGCCGAAGCTGGACCTGAAGTCCATCACCGTCGGCTTCTCACAGTCGGAATCCACGAGCAACCCGTTCCGGGCGACCGAGACCAAATCGATCGCCAGCGAGGCGCAGTCGCTCGGCGTGAAGTTGATCCAACGCAACGCCAACGCCGACGTCAACGCGCAGAATTCGCAGATCCAGCAGATGATCGCGCAGGGCGCCAAGGCCCTGATCGTGGCGCCGGAGAATTCCGACGGCCTCAAGCCCGCCCTCGCGGCGGCGAAGGCGAAGAAGATCCCGGTGCTGACGATCGACCGTACGGCCGCCGGGACCCAGTGCAAGGACTTCATCGCGTTCATCGGCTCGAACTTCTTTCACCAGGCGGAGATCGCGGCCGATGACCTCGCCGCCGCGACCGGCGGCAAGGGTCAGGTCGCGATGCTGCTCGGCACGTCCGGCAACAACGTCACCACCGACCGCACCAACGGCTTCGTCAGCGAACTCGGCAAGAAGGCGCCGAACCTGAAGATCGTCGCCAAGCAGACCGGCAACTTCGCCCAGGACCAGGGCCAGAAGGTCATGGAGCAGCTGCTGCAGAGCAAGCCGGGCATCTCGGCCGTCTACGCCGAGAACGACGAGATGGCCTTCGGTGCCATCCAGGCGATCCGCTCGGCCGGCAAGACGCCCGGCAAGGACATCAAGATCGTGTCCATCGACGGCACCAAGCAGGCCGCACAGTACGTCGCGCAGGGGCTGCTCTACTCCGACATCGAGACCAACCCCAGGTTCGGCCCGCTCGCCTTCGGCAGCCTGCGGGACTTCTACTCGGGCAAGGGGGTGCCGGCCAAGGTGATCATCGCCGACCACCACTACACCAAGGACAATGCGGCCAAGGCGCTGTCCTCGGGACAGGTCTACTAACCGCATCCACGCCGACCCCGGGAACCGCCACCGAGATGCCTGACGCCGCCGACAACCTGGACGACGACAAGCCGGACGACGTAGTGCTCGAGGTTTCCGGTGTCAGCAAGTCGTTCCCGGGCGTACGGGCGCTCGACGACGTGTCGTTCGCACTTCGCGCCGGGCAGGTCCATGCGCTGGTCGGCGAGAACGGCGCCGGCAAGTCGACCCTGATCAAGGTCATGACGGGCGTCTACTCCCCCGATCGCGGGTCGGTCAGCGTCCGGGGCGAGCAGGTCTCCTTCCGTGATCCGCTCGAGGCGCAGCGGGCCGGCATCTCCACGATCTATCAGGAGATCAACCTCGTCGGTCAGATGAGCGTTGCCCGCAATCTGTTCCTCGGCCGCGAACCCCGCCGCTACGGGCTGATCGACGTCCGGCGGATGAACCGTGAGGCGACGGCGATCCTGTCCGACTACAGCGTGCGGGTCGACGTCTCGCGCCCGCTGCGGTCGCTGGGGTTGGGTGCGCAGCAGATGGTGGCGATCGCGCGGGCCGTGCAGCTGGAGGCTCGCGTCGTCATCATGGACGAGCCCACCTCCTCTCTGGAGGCGCGGGAGGTCCAGACGCTCTTTGCCATCATGCGGCGCCTGCACCAGCAGGGCATCGCGATCGTCTACGTGAGTCACCGCCTCGACGAGCTCTACGCCGTCTGCGACACCGTCACGGTGATGCGCGACGGCCGCGTCGTACACACCGGGACGCTGGCCGGCCTGGAGCGGGTGCGCCTCATCTCGGTCATGCTCGGCCGGGACCTCGCCGAGGTCCGCCGCCACGGCGCCACCGCCTTCGGCGCTGGTCACGACGCGGCCGGCCCGCCGGTCCTGCGGGCCGAGGGACTCTCGGCCCGCCACCAGATCTCCGGCGTGTCGGTGAGCATCCGTCCCGGCGAGGTGGTCGGCCTGGGTGGTTTGCTCGGCTCGGGTCGCAGCGAGACGGCGAAGGCGATCGCGGGTGACCTGCATCTGGACGCCGGATCCGTGCAGGTCGCCGGCGCCCCGATGCGGCGGGGTACTGCGGCCGAGGCCATCCGCGCCGGGATCGCGCTGCTGCCCGAGGACCGCAAGGCCGAGGGCATCGTGCCGAGCCTGTCCGTGCGGGAGAACATCGTGCTGGCAGCACTGCCGCGGCTCTCCCGGCTGGGCGTGGTGTCCCGGTCCAAGCAGGACGACATCGTCGACTACTTCATCGAGCGGCTGCGGATCAAGGTCTCCAACCCGAATCAGAAGGTGTCCGAGCTCTCCGGCGGAAACCAGCAGAAGGTACTGCTCGCCCGGTGGCTGTGCCTGCACCCCAAGGTGCTGCTGCTCGACGAGCCGACCCGCGGCATCGACGTCGGCGCGAAGGCCGAGGCACAGGCGCTCATCGACGAACTGGCCGCCGACGGCCTGGCCGTGCTGCTCATCTCCTCCGAGCTCGAGGAGCTGATCGAGGGCTCCGACCGGGTGATCGTGCTCCGCGACGGCGCCGTCGTCGGGGAGCTCACCGGCGAGGACGTCACCGAGGACGGCCTCATGCGTGAGCTCGCCGCTGCGCCCCAGGCCGGAGCCGCCGATGGCAGCTGAGGCGACCGTTGCGGGCACCGGGATCGGCCGTCACCAGGTGGTCCGCGCACTGCAGGACTACGGCGTCTACGCCGCGGTCATCCTGCTGCTCGTGGTCGACGCCGTGCTGAGCTCGGCGTTCCTGGATGCCAGCAACCTGCGCGTGCAGGCCTACCAGCTCGTCCCGACGCTGCTCGTATCGCTGGGGATGGCGCTGGTGATCGGCACCGAGGGCGTTGACCTGTCCGTCGGCGCCGTCGTGGCGTTGTCCGCGTCGTTGATCCCGCTGTACCTCGGCTACGGCGTCGGGCTCTCGATCGGGATATGCCTCGTCGCCGGCGCGGTTTCGGGGATGATCGCGGGCCTGATGGTCGGGGTCGCCCGGGTGCAGCCGATCGTCGCGACCCTGGCCCTGATGATCGGCCTGCGCGGCGTCGCCGTGATCTTCAACGGCAACCAGGCGAAGGTGATCTTCAACCCGACGATCACCGGCCTCGGCATCAACCAGGCGCTCGGCGTCCCGGTGATGGCGTGGATCGCGACCGGCGTGGTCATCGTCGTCTTCCTGGTGGTACGGCGTACGACCTTCGGTCGCCAGCTGGTCGCCACCGGCGACAACCGCGCCGCCAGCCAGCTCGCGGGTCTGCCCGTACGGCGGGTCCTGGTCTCGGTCTACGTGATCTCCGGCGTGCTCGCCGCCCTCGCCGGTGTCCTGATCGTCGGGCACGGAGCCGAGGCCGACCCGGCCCAGCAGGGCCTGGGCATCGAGTTGGCGGCCATCACCGCGGTCGTCGTCGGCGGCACGCCGCTCACCGGCGGCCGGGTGAAGGTCATCGGTACCGTCGCCGGCGCGGTATTCATGCAGCTGGTCGCGGCGACGCTCATCCAGCACAACGTCCCCAACTCCTATGCCCAGATCACCGAGGCCGTGATCATCTGCATCGCGGTGTATCTGGCCAAGGAGCGTGGTCGACGATGAGAGCTCTCGCGACCATGCGAGACCGGGGCGGATCCGCCGACGGCCCCGAGGTCACCGGGGTGCCCGGCGTCTCACAGCGCGAGCGCGCACTCTCCCTGGTGCAGCGCCAGGGTGCCGTCGCCGTGCTCGTGCTCGTCGTGGTCATCGCCTCGATCGCATCGTCGGGCTTCGCCTCGAGTGCCAACATTTCCAGCATCCTCGTCGGCAACGCCTACCCCGCCCTGCTCGCACTCGGCATGACGTTCGTGATCATCACCGGCGGGATCGACCTGTCCGTCGGCTCGGTCTTCGCCCTCGGTGGCGTGCTCGCCGGCTACGGTTCGGTGCACGGCGGCCTCGTCGTCGCGGTGTTGCTCCCGCTCGCCGTCTGCGGCGCCTTCGGCCTGGTGCAGGGGATCCTGATCGCCCGCGGCGGGCTGGCGCCGTTCATCGTCACGCTGGCCGGACTGCTGGGTGCCCGCGGGCTGCTGCAGGCGATCAGCAGCGAGGGCGCGAACACCTATCTGGTGCCCAACGGATCGGCGTTCGACCACCTGGGTCGCGGGACGTGGGCGCCGGTGCTCACGGTGGTGGTGCTCTTCGCGCTCGGCGGGCTGCTGCTGGCCCGCTCGCGGCTGGGACAGGCGGTCTTCGCCATCGGCGGCAGTGAGAACGCCGCGCTGCTGATGGGCATCCCGGTCGCCCGCACGAAGATGATGGTCTACACCATGTCCGGGCTGCTCGCGGGCCTCGCCGGCATGCTGAATGCGTCCCGGCTGGAGTCCGGCGTCACGAATATCGGGGTCGGTTACGAGCTGACGGCGATCGCCGTGACCGTGATCGGCGGCACGCTGCTCGCCGGCGGCTCGGGGTCGGTTCTCGGCACCGCGGCCGGGGTGCTGCTGCTCGGGGTGATCCAGAATCTCATCGGGCAGTACATGTCCTCCTACGGCTCGGCCGCCTCGGACGCCGCGAACGGCGCCTTCCTCGCACTGGTCGTGTTACTGCAGACCTACCTCACCCGGGCCCAGCGAATATGACACCCGCAACGGTCCCATCTGATCGTTAGAACGGACAGACCAGTCGCAAAATGATAGATTTATCGCGTCTTTTGCACGAAAAGCATTGACTCGATTACCCGCGAGCGGCATGCTCGTCCGGACCCGCACCTCATCCGGGGCGCCGTCTCGTCGTGCGGAGCCCCTTGCGCCAAAGGATGTCCCGGCATGAGCCACGAGCAGTCGTATCCCGAGCAGGTCACGACCGGTCGGTCCGGTCCGGAGCGGGCGGGTGGGCTGTCTCGCCGGCGGTTCATCCAATGGTCCGGCGTCGCCGGGGCCGGCGTCGCTGCGAGCGCGGCGCTGCCCGGCACTGCGGTCGCGGCGGCGGGTCAGGCTCCCCAGGCCGCCGGCGCGTCATCGAGCGCGGTGCCGTCGTTCAGCCCGATCCGGCCCGCTGCGGTGCCGCTCGCCGTGCGCTCGCCGTACCTGTCCACCTGGCTCGACACGGACAACCTGCCCGGCACCTGGCCGGCCTTCTGGACCGGCCGGATCACCGCGATGGCCGGTCTCGCCCGAATTGACGGCACGTCCTATGTCTTCCTCGGCAACCCGGCGCTGCCGAACGCCAACCCGTTTCCCACCATGCGCCAGACCGCGCTGGTGACCACCCCGACCCGCTCGCGGTTCACGCTCGAACATGCCGGCGTGCAACTGGTGGTGGAGTTCTTCTCCCCGGTCGAGCCCGGCGACCTCGAGCGGCAGGGCAGGCCGCTGTCATACGTCAGCGTCACGGCGTCGAGCATCGACCGCGCGTCGCACGCCGTCAGCGTGTACCTGGACATCTCCGGTGAGTGGGCGTCGGGCAATGCCGGCACCCAGATCACCTGGGACGAGCTGTCGTTCACCGAGTCCGGGCAGTCGCTGATCAGCCTGGTCACCACCCCGGCCAGCCCGCGGGTCCTCACCGAGGCCAACGACGCCGCCGAGTGGGGCACCGTCGTGTGGTCGACCGCCAGCACATCGGGGCTCACCTGGCAGATCGGCGCCGACACCGATGTGCGCACGCAGGCGACCTCGACGGGCGTGCTCCGCAACACCGTCGACCCGGAGAAGCCGCGGTCCATCAACGACCGCTACCCGGTGTTCGCGTTCAACGTCGACCTGGGCCAGGTGCAGCGCAAGAGCAGCAGCCCGGTCGTGGTGAGCATCGGGCATGTTCGGGAGCCCGCCGTAAGCTACCTGGGCGCCGACCTCGCCCCGCTGTGGAAGCAGTACTACCCCACCTGGCAGGCGATGGTCGGCGCCTTCCACGCCGACCTGCGCGCCGCGAGCCGCCGGGCCGACGCGCTGGACCGCAAGATCACCGACGACGCGCGCCGCGTCGGCGGTGACCAGTACGCCGGCCTGTGCGCGGTAGCGCTGCGGCAGGCCTACGCCGGCACCGAGCTGGTCGTCGGCAAGGACGGCAAGCCGTGGGCGTTCCTCAAGGAGATTTCCAGCGACGGCAACGTGTCCACTGTGGACGTCACCTACCCGTGCATGCCGGTATTCCTGTACCTCGACCCGGACTACCTCGGCCTGCTTCTCGCCCCGCTGCTGGACTACCCCGAGAACGGCGGCTGGCCCAAGCAGTTCGCCGAGCACGACCTCGGCAGCAGCTACCCGAACGCGACCGGCCACAACGACGGCAACGAGGAGGACATGCCGGTCGAGGAGTCGGCCAACATGCTCATCATGTGCGCGGCGTACGCAGCGCGGCTGTCCGGACCGGACCGCAACGCATACGCGCTCGCGCACTATCCGATCCTCAAGCAATGGGCCGACTACCTCGTCGCCAACGCGCTCGACCCGGGATTTCAGAACCAGACCGATGACTTCACCGGCTTCATCGCGCACAGCGTGAACCTCGCCCTCAAGGGCATCATCGGCATCGGCGCGATGGGGCAGATCGCCGCAGCGGCCGGCAATTCCGCCGCCCAGTCGCACTACCGGTCGGTGTCCACGAGCTACATCGGCCAATGGGTCACCAAGGCGCAGGACGACTCCGGTGATCACCTCAAGCTCGCCTACGACCAGCCGGGTACGTGGAGCCTGAAATACAACGGGTACTCCGACCGGGTGCTGCGCCTCGGCCTGGTGCCCGGCGCGGTGAGTGACGTCGAGGCGGCGTGGTACCTCTCCCGGGCGAATACCTACGGCGTGCCGCTGGACCTGCGCCATACCTACACCAAGGCCGACTGGGAGATGTGGACCGCGGCCTGGCTCAAGGACCACCGCGACATCCGCGACCTGCTGGTGGAAAGCCTGTACGAATTCACCACGACCAGCGCCTCCCGGGTGCCGATGACCGACCTGTACGACACGGTGACCGACCGGCAGGTCGGCTTCCAGGCCCGGCCCGTCGTCGGTGGCTTCTTCGCGCTGCTGACGGTGTGACCGCCCGGGCCCGGGCCGTCAGGTCCGATCGCCGCTCCGCCGCATCGGTGCCGTCCCCGCTGAGAGGACCTGCCCCCGTCACCGCCCCGGGTGCGCCACCGCCGGCCGCGCCGGCGCAGATCCAGCCGCTCTACGGCAGCGGGAAGTAGCCAGCCTGTCCGGCCGGCGTTCACGATCGCGCGGCCCCGTCGCGCTCGCGGCCCATGGTGCTCACGGTGCTGCTCGGCAGCACCTCAGGGGCGACCGTGCCGCTGATCGGCGGCATTCCTCGGCGACCCTCCTGGGCGACGTAACAGTGCTCATCCGCACGGCGACGGCTGGGCCTGGACCGGGCGCCAGCGCGCCACGGCAGCAAC
>JBPCOR010000382.1:0-3049 GCA_051000035.1 Mycobacteriales bacterium
GGCCGGCCCGCCGGCGGCATCCTGGACGCGCCGGCTCGGCGCCGACGCCGGGCTCGCGCACGCGCTGGTCTGCGCCGCCGTCCGGGAGACCTTCGAGGAGGCGGGCGTGCTGCTCGCCGGGCGGAGCACCGCCGCCGTCGCCGACCCGACCGGCGGGACGTGGCCAGCCGACCGGGCCGCGCTGGAACGGCACGAGCTTTCGTTGGCCCAGCTGCTCGCCAGGCGGCGACTGGTGCTGCGCGCCGATCTGCTCGCGCCGTGGTCGCACTGGATCACCCCGGCGGCCGAACCGCGCCGCTACGACACCCGGTTCTTTGTCGCCGCCCTGCCGGCCGGGCAGCGGACCGCGGACTCGACCGGCGAGGCCGACGACGTCGCCTGGCGGCGGCCGCTCGACGCGCTCGCCGAGGCCGCCGCCGGCACCCGCCGGATGTTCCCGCCGACGGTCGTGAGCCTGCGCGAGATCGCGCCGTACGCCGATGTCGGTGCGGTCCTGCGAGCAGCCGCCGAGCGCCCGGTCGAAACGATCACCCCGACGGTCCGGCACCGGCAGGTCGTGCTACCCGACGGCACCTCGTTCGCGGCGCCCGGTCCGTGAGCCGCCCGTCGTCTCGCGGCGAGCCGCGGCACCCCGCCTACGGCGAACTGCACCCGGTCACGCCGTACGCCGCCGTACTGCTCGCCCGCAATCCGTCGCCGATGACACTCGAGGGCACCAACTCCTGGGTCCTGCACGCACCCGGCACGCCGAGCTGCGTCGTGGTCGACCCGGGACCGGATGACGAGGCGCATCTGCGCGGGCTGGCCGCCGCCGGGCGGGTCGAGCTGATCGTGGTCACCCATCACCACGCCGACCACACCGCCGGCGTAGACCGGCTGCACGAGCTGACCGGTGCGCCGGTCCTCGCGGTCGACCCGGCGTATCGACGGGGCGCGCACGCGGCGAGCGCCCTCGCCGACAGCACCCAGATCAGCGCCGGCGGCGTGGCGATGACGGTGTTCGCGACGCCCGGGCACACCGCCGACTCGGTGAGCCTGCTCGTCGGCGCCGCGGACGGCGATGACGCGATCCTCACCGGCGACACCGTCCTGGGGCGCGGCAGCACGATGATCGCGGCGCCGGACGGCGACCTCGGCGCCCACCTCGACTCGCTGCGCCGGATCCGCGCTGTGGGCGGCCGGTTGCTCCCCGGCCACGGGCCGGATCGGCCCGACGCGCGCGCGGTCGTGACGGCGTACCTTGCCCATCGGATGGACCGGCTGGACCAGGTCGGGACGGCGCTGCGACGGCGCGACGCCTTCGCCGGCGAGGTCGAGGCTGCCGATATCGTCCCGGAGGTCTACGCCGACACCGACCCGGTGCTGTGGCCGGCGGCCGAGCAGTCGGTCGCGGCGATGCTGGAGTACCTGCGCGCCGGTGCGGCCCAGGCGACGCAGCAGGCCGCGGGCACCAGCCGGGCCAGTGTCGAACGTGATGGAAGGCAGTGAGCCCGTGAGCACCCAGCGAGGCCGCGGCGCGGTCGGCGAGTCGGCAGCGGTCCCGCTCGCCGGCACCCTGGCCGACCCGTGCCTGGAGCGCGGCGAGGCGGGCGCCAGCACCGGTACCGCCGGCGGCGGGGGCACGCTGGACGTCTTCCTGTCCGGCACCGTGTTCATCGACATGATCTTCTCCGGCATCGACGTGCTGCCCGCGCCCGGCACCGAGGTGTTCAGCCGCGGGCTCGGCTCGGCGCCCGGCGGGATCGCGAATCTCGCGGTGGCGATGAGCCGGCTCGGACTGCGGGTCGGCCTGGCGGCGGCGTTCGGCGACGACGTATTCGGCGGCTACCTGTGGCGCACCCTCACCGATCAGGAGGGCATCGACCTCGGCCCGTCCCGCCGGTTGCGTCGGTGGCCGACGCCGGTGACCGTGTCGATGGCCGCGGCGGGGGATCGGAGCATGGTCACCTACGGCGAGCCGCTGCCGTTCCCCCGGGCGGAGCTGGTGACCCGGCCGCCGCGCGCCCGCAGCTGCGTCATCGACCTCGACGAGGGCATGCCCGACTGGGTGCCGGGGCTACGGCGTACCGGTGCCACCGTCTACGCCGACGTCGGATGGGATGCGACCGGCATCTGGTCGCCGGCGCTCTTCGACCTGCTCAGCGGGGTCGACGTATTCCTGCCCAACGCGCCCGAGGCGATGGCCTACACCCGCACCGACTCTCCCGAGGCGGCGCTCGCGGCCCTCGCCGAGCACGTGCCGACGTGCGTGGTGAAGGTCGGCTCGCGCGGCGCCATCGGCATCGACGCGACGACCGGTGAGCAGGCGAGCGCGCCCGCCATCCCGGTCGACGCGCTGGATACCACCGGCGCCGGCGACGTGTTTGCCGCGGCGTTCATCTTCGGGTCCCTGGTGGGCTGGCCGCTCGCCGACCGGCTGCGGTTCGGCAACCTGTGCGCCGGCCTGTCCGTCCGGCATTACTCCGGCTCCCTCGGCGCGCCGTGCTGGGGTGAGATCGCCGCCTGGGGGGAGGATCGGGAGTCAGATCCGCGGGTCGACGACGACACGCTCGCGCAGTACGGCTTCGTCGTTCCGTACATCCCGGAGTACGCGACCGCGGACACCACCCGCGCGCAGCCGACCGTCGGCTACGGGGTGGGTATCGACTGACCGGCGTGACACCCGCCGGCCGGTCCGGAGGGAGTCGACCGAGTGCACGGGTGGCTGCAGGGCCGACGCCGATGCCGGACCACGGCGGCGCGACGCGGTGTCCGCGGCGCCGTGGCGGCAGTCCTCACGGTGTGCGTGGCGGCGCTGGCAGCATGCTCGCCCGGCTCGCCGACCGCCGACCAACCCACCACCGCGGCACCGAGGACGACGTCGCCGGTGACGCTCACGGTTTGGGATCAGGAGACCACACCCCCGCTGCGCGACACGCTGAGCACGCTGGATCGCCAGTTCGAGGCGGCGTACCGGACGTCCGGGCGTGGAGTCACGGTCCACCGGATCGCGGTCCCCTTCGATCGGCTCGCCGGCGAGCTCGCCGATCCCCCCGGCGGACGGGTCCCC
>JBPCOR010000393.1:0-4705 GCA_051000035.1 Mycobacteriales bacterium
TAGCCCTGGGCTCCGGCCACGAACGCGGCTCGCACCGAATATGGGTCGTCGGCCGCCGACAGCACGACCAGCCGGGACCAGCCCGCGCCGCGCAGCTCGCCGAGCAGATCCAGGCCATTGCCGTCGGGCAGCCCGAGGTCGAGCACGCACAGGTCGAGCGGGCCGCTGGCCTGGGCCCGGGCCCGCGCCTCGGCGATGCTCGCCGCCTCGAAGACCTGCGTCGCGCCCATTGTCCGCAGCCGTCCGATGATCGACTCGCGCAGCAATGGGTGGTCATCGACCACCAGCGCCGTGAAGCCCGCATCGGAGGTGGCGGACGGGCCGCCGGCCGGCAGACCGAGCGCGCCGGGCGCCGGCGGGAGGAATGGGTCGGCGCCGGCCGCCTGCCCGGGCGGGAACGAGGGCTGGGCGCCGGGGAAGAAGTCCGAGCCGGCCGCCGGTGCTGCCGACGTCGCTGACCCGGGCGCTCTGGACTGGTCGCTGCTCACCGGTTGCCGCCTCCTCGGTAGGACGGTCGTCAGAACGCAGCGAGCGTCGCCGCACTCGCTGCGACGACGCTCGCGGGGGACGCACGTGGACGCTGCTCTCGACCGTCGTGCCCGCGATACTAGCCCGTTCGGGCGACCAGCGGTGGCCAACGATGCGGTTTCAGCGCGCACGGTGCCACCGCGTAGCACCGGCGGACACCGAGCCACCAGGCGCCGCAGCGCAAGTGGACGACCCCGTAGCGTGATCCGTTTGGCGAAAGACGTTCCTTGAGCGGCTCGTGCACGATACAGTTCCCGCATTGTCGCGGCCCGGCCGCCTCGGAGCGCAGTCGATGCGCGTGCTCAAGGAGTCCCAGTGCGTCGTTTCGTAGCTCGTCTGCTCGTGGCTGTGCTCGGTGCGAGTATCATCGCCACGGCGACCGTCGGCGTCGCTGACGCCAGCACTTCGGGTTACAGCCCGGGTGGCATGACGTGGTTGGGCTGACACCCAACCTCGTTCCGCCGGCCGTGCCGGGGCCCGCGTCGCCACGGCTGCTGGTCGCACCGGCCGCTGAGCGCTTGGTGTCGCAGCGTCGCGCTGCGCGGGAAGGCCCTGCCTGAGCTCCGATCGGCTGATCGCGACCGTCGCAGCCGCTAGTGCCGCGGTCGCCGTCCCGCTGTGCGCGGCGGTCGGTTGGGGGCGTCCTCCCGGCTGGGCGGTCCTCGCGCTGGCCGCGGGTTTCATCCTCGCCGACCGGGTCAGCGTGCGCTTCACCTTCGGCCACGACCAGGTCGCGTTCTCCCTCAACGATGCCCTCATCGTCGTCATGCTCGTGTTGTGGCCCGGCTCGTGGATCGTGCTCGCCGTGGCGGTCGGCGTCGTCCTCGCCCACCCGCGGATGGCGCGGCTGAAGATGGGCTTCAACGTCGCGCAGTACGCCTTCGGGCTGAGCGTCGCGGTTGCCATCGCGTCCAGCCTGCACGGCGGTGTGATCGCCGCGGGCGTCGGGATGATCGGCTTCTGGCTCGTCAATGCCCTGGAGATCAGCACCGCGGTGTCGGTGTCGTCCGGCCGGCCGTTCCTGCGCTCGGTATGGGAATCCTCGCGGCTGGCCATGGTGCAGATGGCCGGCAACCTCTCGGTCGGCCTGCTCGCGGCGTGGCTGATCGAGCATGCGCCGATCGGCCTGGTCGCACTGATCGTGCCCCTAGTGCTGCTGTGGTGGTCCTACCGGCAGCAGGGCGAGCGGGCGGCCGAGGCCAGGCTGTTCGCCGAGCTCGCGCGAGGGCGGGAGGAGGTCACCGCGACGTCGGTCGAGACCTCGGCGCAGGCGATCCTGATGGCTGCGGCGCGGCTCTTCAGCGCCGTCGAGGTCGAATTGCTGCTCCGCCACCCGGCGGGCTCGATCCGGTACGTCGGCAGCGACTCCGGGATCTCGTTGCGTGAACCGGCCGAGGCGACCGGCTTCGCGGCGCCGTGGGTATTGCGTGCATTGCAGTCGCGCACGGTGGTGACCGGTGTCGACGGCGGCCGCCCGTATTGCTCCGCCGTGCTCGGCGATCCCGACCAGCCGCTCGCGGTGCTCATCGCCCGCAGAGCCCACGCCGCCCCCGGTTTTGAACGCTTCGACGGCCGACTGGCACAGGTGCTGGTCGGGCAGGCCGAGGCGTGGCTGTCAGCGGCGGATTTCACCGCCCGCCACGACGCGGCCAGCAGCGAGGCGGCGGCATACGGCGACGCCACCCGCGCGTTCGGGGATCTTGGTGCACGGACGGCGCCCTCGCTGGTCATCCTGCGTGAATCCGCCGATCGCCTGTCCCGGCTCGCCAACGCCTTCGCCGGCCCCGCCCCGGTGCACGACATAGTCGATGAACTGCACGCCGTCGAGCGGGCGGTGGCGGCGCTGCTCGGCGTCATCACGCTGTCGCGCGACCCCGACGGACGGCACTCCGACCCGGCCGCCGCCGGGGACCGGGTGTCGGTCGGACTGCTCGGCCCGTCCGGGCGGCCCGATACCGACTGGACGACGACCGGAACACTGCAGCCGGCCGACCTGCTGTGAGCCGCGAGCAGCGCATCCTGTCGATGCCGCTGGCCCTGTGGGTGGCGGCGTGGACCGGCGGTACGGCGGTGGCCGTGCTGGTGCTGGTCGGCCTGCTGTCGTTGGGGACCTGGCACAACTCGGTGCCGATCGCGATCGTCGCCGGCTTCGCCCTGGCCGGCGTCGGGACCGGCGTGGCCGTGGCGATGGCCGTCCGGTTCGGTGGCGCGTTCGACCGGCTCGCCGACCAGATCGCCCCCCGCCGGGCAGCCCGCGAGCCGATCCTGGCCAGTGCCCACGCCGAACAGCTCAGGGAGCTGCGGGATCTGACCGGCCTGGTCGACGCACTCGACCTGCGCGCCCGGGTGGCCGAGGAGGCAGCCGAGCAGGCCCTGCGCACCGCCCACGCTGCCAGCGCCGGCATGTTCGAACTTCTCTCCGGCCTGGTGGCGGCCGAGGAGGCCGCCCGCGGCCAGTTGTCCGCCGACCTGCACGACACGACCGCGCAGACCCTCATCGCGGCCCGGGCGATCCTCGCCAACCCCGAAGGGCAGCAGGGGGCGTGGGAGCGGGTCCGGGACCTGATCGACGAGGCGGAGGAGGATCTGCGCGCGGCCATGGCCCGGACCCGGCCACCCGGGCTGCAGGACCGGACCCTCGCGTCGGCCAGCGCCGATCTGCGGCGGGAGATGGCGTCGCGATATCTGCTCGACGTGACGATGCGGTGGCCGGACGAACCCCGCCCGCTCCCGATGGCGACGGCGATCGCGATCTACCGCTTCTTTCAGGAGGCCTTGATCAACATCGTCAAGCACGCCGACGTCGATGAGGCGCTCGCCTCGCTGGACATCGTCGATGACGTGCTAGTGGCCCAGGTCAGCGACAAGGGCCCGGGCTTCGACCTGGAGCGCGCCGGCCCCACCGGCGGGCGACATCTCGGCCTGACCCTGATGCGGGATCGGGCCCGGCTCGCCGGTGGGTCGCTGGACATCGACACCGGGCCGGCCGGGGGAACCACCCTGACCCTGCGGCTGCCGCTCGCGCCGTTCCCGCCGACACCGGGCGGGCGGGAGGCGGCGCCCAAGAGCACGCCGCCCACCGAGGAAGACCGGCTGGCCGGCTCCGCCGTTGCCGTCGACGACCCGTCAACCGGGCCGGTCGAGGGGGCCGACTCAGCTGGCCGGGCCGGGGAGCCCCGATCCGCGGCCGGGCAGCATGGCGACGCCGGGGGGCGGCAGTCCGGCGGCGGTGCAGAGCAGGTCGCCCCAGGCGAGCAGGTGGGCACCGAGGTCGGCATGCAGCGGAGTCCATGACGCACGGAGCTCGATGTCGACGGTGTGCGGCGGTCCGCTGAGGTCACCGAAACGCATGGACGAGGTCTGGGTGACGGTGCCTCCGGCCGCGGTGTAGTCGGCATTCCGGCCGTGCAGGGCGTCCAGCAGCCAGCTCCAGCCGACCTCGGCGAGCAGCGGATCACCGGCCATCTCCGGATCGAGCTCGGCGCTGGCGAAGGTCACCAGGCGCAGCGTCCCGTCCCACGCTTCCTGGCCGTTGGGATCGCACAGCAACACCAGCCGGCCGGTGGCGGCGGCCTCGCCTTCGACGACCACTTCGGCGGCGATGGCGTGGCTGAACGGCGCCAGTCGCTGCGGGGGGGAAATCGGATCGAGCATGATCTCGGGTCGCAGCCGGGTTGCCCGCAGGCTGCTGACCGCGGTTGCGAAGTCTGGCGGGACCGGCACCCGCCGCTCGGGGGTCACCACTGCCTCATGCGCCGGGTCCTGATCCGCCGTCGTGATCCGCCGCGCCATCACGCCGCCGCGCCGGGACGCCGCTGGGCGCCGGCGTCGGGTGCTTCCGACCCGTGCTGCGACTCCGCGCATCCGGCCGACCCGCCGAGCATCAGCGCGGCACCGCAGCCGACGCACAGCAGCTCCGGGCAGTCGTCGTGCTCATCGGTACACGGCGGCGCCTGGAAGAGACTCTCCCGGCAGCAGACGGCACACTCACGAACGACGAGGGACATCACATCACCTCCGATGAGGACCGCCGCGGGACCGACCTCGTAGAGTGCGCCGGCCCGGCCGGGACGAAGCGCCGACACCTGACGGTGCCACGAAGCACCGACGGGACCGCGGATGCGCACCGGCGTGTCGGGCGGCCCGAGGATGTGCCCGAGACACGGCCACAGCGGCG
>JBPCOR010000048.1:0-5455 GCA_051000035.1 Mycobacteriales bacterium
GGACCTGATCCATGGCGGCCATGAGACCGACCCGGAGCTGCCTGGCACCGACGGCTGCGGTCACCCGTGCGTTTCGAAGAGGCTGTTACCGAGCAGGCGCGCCCACACCGTGCTCGTCACGCCGGCCCGCTCGACGCCCACGCAGCCGCCAGAGCGTCAATGATCGCCCGCCCACGACCGCCGGTGGCGGCGCCGTCGGCTAGGCGCAGCCGCGGGCGCTGGTCGCCGCCGCCGTCGGTGACCCGGACGTCGACCGACGCATGCCGGCAGGACCACTCCACCAGCATCGTCTCGCCGGGCAGGGCCGTGCCGTGCCGGGCTGCGTTCGCGATCAGTTCCGAGGCGACGAGTAGGACATCGTCGAGCAGATCCTGACTGATGACCGCAGCCAGGTCAGCGGCGACGGCGCGTCGTACGACCGCGGCGCTGCGCGGCGCATGAGCGACGGTCGTCCTGCCCATGGGTCACTACCTGCCCCGCGGGTGCACTCCGGAAACATCCCTCGCACGACTGTCCGGTGCGGCCAGCCGCGCGCGGACGGCGGCCGGCTCGTTGGTCGCGATCATGTCGACACCGAGTTGCCGGGCGAGATCCACGTCGTCCGGGGCGTCGACTGTCCAGGTATAGGTCCGGTTGCCGCGGGCGTGCGCGCGGTCGACGTAGTCCGGATGCTCGCGGAGCAGCTCGATCGACGGCCCGGCGACGCCGACACCGGGCGGGAGGGAGCCGTCGCGCCGCAGCGCGGGCAGCGACTGCATCAGCAGCACCTTCGGAATCGCCGGGACCAGCAGCCGCATCCGCCGTACGCCGATCGGGGCGAAGCTCATCACGACGACGCGGGATTCATCCGGATCGGCGGGCTCGGTGAGGCCGTAGCGGCGCAGCGCGGTGGCAAGCTGCTGCTCGACGACGCCGGCGAACCGGTTCGGATGCTTGGTCTCCACGAACAGCCGCACCGGCCGGTCGGCGTCGACGACCAGTTCCAGCAAGTCGGCGAGCCGCAGGACCGGTCCCGGATCGCCGCGAAGGACCCCCGGTGCCACCAGCGAGTCCGCGGAAACGGGCAGGTCGGCCCGCCAGCGGGCGAAGTCGAGCCGGTCCAGGTCGGCGAGGTCGGTTTCGGATACGGCGCCGTGGCCGTCCGAGGTCCGGCCGAGGAGCCGGTCGTGGACGCAGACGAGGTGGTGGTCGCGGGTCAGCCGCACGTCGCACTCGAGCGCATCCGCGCCGTCGGCGATCGCGCGTTCATAGGCGCGCAGGGTGTGTTCGGCGACGGCGACGGACGAGCCGCGATGCGCGACGATCAACGGACCCGGCACGACTCCATCCTTTCTCCATCGGGCCGTCGCCGCGAGCACCTTCGCCGGATCCGGGAAGGATTCGCCCGTCGGTGGCTTGCCGGACCCGCCGCGATGGCGGCAGGCTCGGTGCACCGTCCCGGGCCCGGCCGCGGCTCGGACCGGCGGAAGACTTCGACGCAGGAGGCGATGTCGTGCAGGGACTGATGCAGCGCTATCCGCTGACGCTGCCCCCGGTCCTCCTCCGGGCCGAGCGCATGTTCGCCGACAAGCGGCTGATCACCGCGACCGTGAACGGCGTCGAGCGGCGGTCCTACGGCGACTGGGCCGCGGAGACCCGCCGGCTCGGCGGGGTGCTCGACACTCTGGGCGTCTCGCCGGACGGCCGGGTCGGCACCTTCGCGTGGAATACCGCGCGGCACGTCGCGCTGTACTGGGCCGTTCCCTGCTCAGGACGGATCCTGCACACCCTGAACATCCGGCTCTTCCCGCACCAGCTGACCTACATCGTCAACCACGCCGACGATGAGGTGATCTTCGTCGACCGCTCGCTGCTGCCGGTCCTCTGGCCGCTCGTCGCGACGTTCGAACGCGTCCGGCACATCGTGGTGATGGACGACGGCGCCCAGACCGACATCCCCGACGATCCGCGGCTCCTCGACTACGCCTCACTGGTGGCCGCCGCCGAGCCGGTGGCGTACGAGATCGACGACGAGGAACGGGCCGCCGCGATGTGCTACACCAGCGGCACCACCGGACATCCCAAGGGGGTGCTCTACAGCCATCGCTCGCTCTACCTGCACGCGCTCAGCGCCTTGTCGGCGGCCGGCCTGGGGATCAGCGAGAGCGACGTCGTGCTGCCCGTCGTCCCGTTGTTCCATGCGAACGCCTGGGGGCTCGCGCAGGCGCCCATCTTCGCCGGCGCCGACCTGGTGCTGCCCGGCCCGAACATGGGTCCGGAGGCGATCGCGGGGTTGCTGTCCTCGGAGCACGTGACGGTGACCGCCGGGGTGCCGACGATCTGGTTGGGCCTCGCGCCACTGCTGGATTCCTACGACCTGTCGTCGCTGCACACCGTCGTGGGTGGCGGATCTGCCGTGCCCAAAGCGTTGTCGGAGACCTTCCGGGAGAAGCTCGGGCTGCCGATCCTGCACGCCTGGGGGATGACGGAGACCAGCCCGCTCGCGTCGGTGTCGCGCCCGCTGTCCGGTGACGTCGCGCTGTCCGATGCCGAGCAGGCCGAACGCCGCGCCCGGCAGGGAACGCCACCGGCCGGCGTCGACCTGCGCATCGTCGAGCCGGGGACGACCGACGAACTGCCCTGGGACGACGAGGCGACCGGCGAGTTGCAGGCGCGCGGCCCGTGGATCGCGGCCGGCTACTACGACGACGAGCGGTCCGGCGACTCGTTCACGACGGATGGCTGGCTGCGCACCGGAGACGTCGCCGCGATCGACTCGCGCGGCAGCGTCCGGCTGGTCGACCGAACGAAGGACCTGGTGAAATCCGGCGGGGAGTGGATCAGCTCGGTGGAGTTGGAGAATCGGCTGATGGCGCACCCGAAGGTGAAGGAGGCGGCCGTGATCGCCGTGGCGCACCCGCGCTGGCAGGAGCGCCCGATCGCCTGTGTGGTAGCCGAATCCGGCGTCGAGGTCACCAAGGAAGAGCTGCTGGACCACTTGCGGCCGCTGGTGGCGAAATGGTGGCTGCCCGACGATGTGGTCTTCATCGACGAGGTCCCCAAGACCAGCGTCGGGAAGTTCTCCAAGAAGGACCTGCGGGAGCAGTTCGCCGACTACCGGCTGCCCGAGCAGGGCACGCCGGAGGACCTCCCGTCGACGTAGCCGGGTCGCGCGCTCCGGGCGCTGACGGCCTGGTCCGAAATCCGCCAGCCGGAACCGGCATCGCGATGCGAGACTCGGGCACATGGACGACGCCCAATCTGCTGACAGGGACGACTTCGACCGCAGATACCGCGCCGTCCGCAGCCGCGACCGGCGCTTCGACGGCCGCTTCGTCACGGCGGTGCGGACCACCGGGATCTACTGCCGCCCGAGCTGCCCGGCGCAGACACCGCGGCGGGAGAACGTCTGCTTCTACGCCGTGCCCGCGGCCGCGCAGGCTGCCGGTTTCCGGGCCTGCAAGCGCTGCCGGCCGCAGGCCGCGCCCGGCTCCCCGGAGTGGGACGCCCGCGCCGACCTCACCGGCCGCGCGCTGCGGCTGATCGCCGACGGAGTCGCCGACGAGGACGGTGTCGCCGGTCTCGCGGCTCGGCTCGCGGTCAGCGACCGGCACCTGCACCGGCTGCTGGTCGCCGAGGTGGGCGCCGGCCCGCTGATGTTCGCCCGCTCCCGCCGGGCCCAGACCGCGCGCACGCTGATCGAGTCGACCCGAATGCCGTTCGGCGACGTCGCCTTCGCCGCCGGATACGCGAGCATCCGGCAGTTCAACGACAGCATGCGCGCGGCTTTCGGCTGCACGCCGAGCGAGCTGCGCGCGGGGCGACGCGCCGAGTTGCCGACCGGCAGTGGCCCGATCGTGCTGCGGCTCGCGCTCTTGCCGCCGTACGACGGCGATGCGTGGCTGCGATGGTTACGCGGCCGGGCGGTTCCCGGGGTCGAGGAGGTCGGCGATTCGGCATACCGGCGGGCCATCCGACTGCGCCGCGGGGTCGGCATCGTCGAGCTGGAGCCGGCCGCGGACCACCTCAGGATGCGGCTCGCCGTGGAGGACCTGCGCGACCTGGCCGCTGCCGTCGCTCGATGCCGGGCGCTCGCGGACCTCGACGCCGACCCGGTGGCGGTCACCGAGGCGCTGTCCGTCGATCCGCTGCTGCGCCCGCTGGTCACCGCCCACCCCGGCCTGCGGGTGCCCGGCTGCACCGACGGTTTCGAGCTGGCCAGCCGCGCCGTCCTGGGCCAGCAGGTCACCGTCGGCGGGGCGCGGACGCTCGCCGCCCGCATCGTCGCGGCATCCGGCGAACGACTGTCCACATCGGACTCCGCTATCACGCACGCGTTCCCCACGGCCGACGCGGTCGCTGCGGCGGACCTCAGCGGGATCGGGCGGACCGGCGCGAAAATCACCACCTTGCGGGCGCTCGCGGTCGCCGTGGTCACCGGTGACGTCGTGCTCGACCGCGGCGCCGACCGCGACCGCACCCGCGCCGCGCTGCTGCGGCTGCCCGGTATCGGGCCGTGGACCGCGTCGTACGTCGCGATGCGCGCACTCGGCGACCCGGATGCCCTACCGGCCAGCGACCTGGGTCTGCTGCGCACCAGCCGCGCGCTCGGCGGCCCGGGCGACGCGCCAGCGCTGACGGCGCACGCCGAGCGCTGGCGCCCGTGGCGGTCCTACGCCGCCCAGCACCTGTGGTCCCATCCGAGCGAAGGATGACGATGCGGACGTCCACACTCGACAGCCCGATCGGGCCGCTGACGCTGATCGCGGACGGCGGCAACGTCGTCGCGGCCGGATTCACCGCCGACGCACAGATGCTGCGCGCGCGACTGCCGGAGCCCCTGTCGCGGCAGGCACTCGAGCAGGTCGACTCGCTCGACGACGTGACCGATGCCGCGGCGGCGTACCTCGCCGGCGACATCAGAGCGCTCGATGCGATCCCGGTCCGCCACTACGGCGGAGGCTTCATGAACGCGACCTGGGCGGCGCTGCGCCGGATACCACCCGGCCTCCCGGTGACCTACAGCCAGCTTGCCGCCGACGCCGCGCGCCCCGCTGCCGTCCGGGCCGCCGCGGCGGCCTGCGCCCGCAACCTGATCGGGCCGATCGTCCCCTGTCACCGCGTCGTACGCCGGGACGGCTCGCTCGGCGGCTATTACTGGGGCCTGCCGGTCAAGACGTGGGTGCTCGCCCACGAGGCGCGAAGCACCGCCGGCTGACCGATCCGGCCGGCGCCGCGCCGCGCGGCCAACCATGCGCCGCCGGGGTAAATCGCTGCCGGGCGGGTGCGGCGCCGTCGTAGGGTCACCGCCGTGACCGACGGACACCCCGGACCCGCGCCCGACCCGGACACTTCCGCCTCGGCCGGCCGGCTGCCGCGCGATTTCTGGCTGTATTTCACCGGTCAGGCAGCGTCGACCCTCGGGTCGTCCTTCACCCAGTTCGCGCTACCGCTGCTGATCTTCGCCCTGACCGGA
>JBPCOR010000053.1:0-24107 GCA_051000035.1 Mycobacteriales bacterium
CGATCGGTGTGACCGATGTCGGTGTGACCGATGTCGGTGTGACGGGCGTCGGTGTGACGGGCGTCGGTGTGACGGGTGGACGTGCGGCGCCCGGTTTCAACACGCGACACTAGTCACATGACACGCACCGGCGCGACGCAGCCGACCTGACGCGCAGCTGACCCGACCGGCCCCGGCGCAGTTCGGCGCCGAGACCGGCGCCCTCGGGGAGTGGGTGCGCCAGCGCAACGCATTCACCGACCGGGTCACCGCGGCCGGCTCCGGCGGCTATCCGGTCGGCACGCGGCCAGCCGGCCCGTAACGTCCTGCGAACCGTGCGCGCCGCGGCACGCAACGCAGGACGTTAGGTGAGTCACCCGGGCGCACCGGGCTCACCGGCGCACCGTCCGACGCCTCTGCTTCATGTCAGGCGCTCGCGCGGGCGGGGCGGGCCACCGGCGAGAGCCCGCGCCGGTCGGCGAACGGCGTGACCGCCGAGCGTCCCGTCTCCAGCTTGCCGAGCCACCCGCGCAGCCGCCCGGCGCCGTAGGCCGGACTCGCCCACGACGCGCTCGCGCGGACCAGCCGGGTGCCCGGCCGGTCGAGCCAGCGCAGGATGCACTCGGTCTCCTCTGCGCTCGCGGCCGGCAGCGGACCCACGCTCGGCAGCACCGTCTCGGCGGTTGTTTCCAGGGCGTCGATGGTGGGGTACGGCGACGCGCCAGGCGGGGACGCGCCCGCGGCCACCAGCCGGCCGTGCGCGACGACTGCCAGGTCGAATCCACCCTGATCGCGACGCCGGGCCGCCACCAGCGACGGGACGCCGGCCAGCGCGGACAGTCGCTGCAGCCGAGCACAGGCCAGCACGAAGGCACCCAGGCGATCGCGCGCCGCGGCGGCGTCCTCGTAGCGACACGCGGCGGCGAGCGCGCCGATCCGCGCCAGGACGGGTTCGACGACCGGCCGCACATCACCTGCCACGGCGACCCGGAACGCCGCGGTATGGGCGGCGTAGGCCTGCAGGCTCTCCGAACCGTCACAGGGCGCGCCGCACCGGCCGATCTCCGCCAGCGCGCACGGTGTGCGCCGGGGCTGCCGCGGCAGCCGCCCGCCGCATTGGCGCAGCGGCAGCGCCTCGAGCACAGCGGTGAGTGCCTCCGAAGCCGTGCGGCGCGACCCGAACGGGCCGAGGTAGCTGCCACCGTCGTCGTGCACGGATCGTGCGAGGGTCAGCCGGCCGAACGGCTCGACGGTCAACTTGATCCACACCGCGCGCTCGGGGAAGCGGGACCGCCGGTTGTAGCGCGGTTTGTGCTCGGCGATCAGCCGGAGCTCGCGCACGTCGGACTCCAGATCGTGCGCGCACACGACCGGGTCGACCCGCTCGGCGATGCCGATCATCTCGGCCATCCGCGACCGCGTCTCGCTCGCCACGAAATACGACCGCACCCGTCGACGGATGTCGCGGCTCTTGCCGACGTAGAGCGCGTGGTTGTGCGCATCGCGGAAGATATAGACCCCGGGCGCATGCGGGAGTGGCTCGGCCAGGTGTCGCTTGCGGCGCTGCGCGACGCTGACCTGATGGGTGAACGTCACCAACTCGTCGTAGGAGTGCACGCCGAGCCCGCCGACCCGCTCGAGCAGGGCGTGCAGGACGTCGACGGTCGCCCGGGCGTCGTCCAGCGCGCGGTGGCAGGGCGTCGTCGCCGCGCCGAGGCGGGCCGCGAGCGTGCCCAGCTTGCAGTTGGGCACCTCATCGCGGGTCAGCACCCGGCGGGCGAGCACGGCGGTGTCGACCGACCGGAATGACGGCCACGCCCGCGCGGTCTGCTCACACGCCGCGCGCAGGAATCCCAGGTCGAACGGCGCGTTGTGGGCGACCAGCACGCAGCCGGTCGCGAACTCCAGGAACGCCGGCAGCACCGAGTCGATCCGCGGCGCGCCGGCGACCATCATCTCGGTGATGCCGGTGAGCACCGATATGTAGGGCGGGATGCCGCAGCCAGGGTCGAGCAGCGTCGCGAACTCGCCCAGCACCTGCCCGCCGCGCACCTTGACCGCACCGATCTCGGTGATCGCGCAGCTTGCCGGTGACCCGCCGGTGGTCTCCAGGTCGACGACGACGAAGGTCACGCCGGACAGCGGCTCACCCAGCTCGTCGAACGACGCCTGGACGTAGGGCGCGACCGAACCCGAGCCCAGCGCCGTCAGCGAGGCGACGGCACCGCGGGCGGCAGGCATGTCCGTGACGGTAGGTCGGCGTACCGACGAAACGGCGGAGCCACGCTGTCGGCCGCGCATTACCCTCGATGGCAGCCGAAATCGCATCCCTGCCAGGTTGACCCGAGGACAGTTCACCGCAAGACAGCACCGCCGAGGAGGCCCGTCGTGTCAGAGCCAGCACCTGACCCCGGCCGGCCGCCACCGGATCCTCGGGTCGATCAGCCGGTCCCGCCGGGGGGCCCGAGCGCCGCGGCCGCGACCGGGCCGGTCCCGCCGGGGGACCGCCGCGCCGAGGATGCCGGCCGGGCAGCCACGCCGGTGACGTTGCCGGCCGCCGTGCGCGCCCGCGTCCTGTCGGTCACCGCCGAGCTGTTGCCCGCAATGACGGTCGACGCCGTCCCGGTGTCCCTGCACCGGATCGCCCGATTCACGCCGGGTCGGCGGGTCAGGCTCGGCGGCTCGGCGATCGCGGCCGCGCTGGATGCCCGGCCCGAGTTCCGCGCGGCCGTCGTCGCGGGTCTGCGGCGCCGTGGCGGCGCGGACCCGGCCGGCCTGGCCGCTGTCATCGGCGACGTCGAGGCCGGTCGCACGCCGGCCGGAGCGGACTCGGTGGACGTCGCCGCCGTCGCCTACCTCACCCGAGCCGACGGGTGGGCCGGGCTGGTGGAGCGGGCCGGCTCGGCAGCCCGGGACGCGGCCTGCACCCGGGCGCAGGAGCGTGTCGCAGCGGATCGGAGCCGGGCGGCGGACCGGCTCGCGGCGGAGCTCGCGCGGACCCGTGCACGCGCCGAGTCGGCGGAGACAGCGCTGGCAGCGGCCAAGGAAACCACCGAGGAGCTGCGCCGCGAGATTCGCGCGCTGACCGGCGCCGTTCGCAGGGCCGAACGCCACGGCGAGCAGCTCGCTGCCGGGGCCGCCGCGCAGCGCGAACACGCCGAGGCGGCGCGGTCAACGGATGCCGCCGAGCTGCGCCGGCTCCGGGCGCGGCTGGGCCAGGCCGAGCAGGCGGCGGCAGCTGCGCGGGCCGGCACCCGCGCTGCGCGCGACGTCGACGACGTGCGGCTGGCAGTGCTGCTGGAGACGCTGGCCGGGACGGCGCGGGGAATCACCGAGGAACTCGCCCTGCGCCCGACTGCACGTCGCCCCGCCGACAACGTCATCGCGGACGCCGACGGCGGCGAAACCGGCGGATCGCTACGGGTCGACGACGCTGCCCGGCTCGGACGGTTGCTGTCCGCGCCGGCGGCTCACCTCGTCGTCGACGGGTACAACGTCACGAAGACCGGGTATCCGGACCTGTCGCTTGCCGACCAGCGCGGTCGGCTGCTCGCCGGACTCGGCTCGCTCGCGGCCCGGACCGGCACCGAGATCACCTGCGTCTTCGACGGCGATCGCAAGCGGGTGCTCGCGACCCCGGCCGCCCGGGGCGTCCGGGTGGCATTCAGCGCCGACGGGGAGCTGGCCGATCAGGTCATCGTCGCGCTCGCGGATGCCGAACCGTCGGGCCGGGCGCTGGTGGTGGTCACTTCCGACCGCGCGGTCGCCGATGCCGTCGTACGCCGGGGTTACAGCGTCGGCTCCTCAGCTGCCTTGCTGGCCCTGCTGGAGCGGCCGGCCGGGCGCTGAGCGCATCACCGCCGCGGAAACTGTCGGTGGTCCTTCCTATGGTCGTCATGCGCTCGAGGACCCACCGGAGGAGGCACTGTGCTCATTGAGTGTGACCGCTGCACGATGCGCGACATCGCCTGCGACGACTGCGTGATCGGCGTGCTGCTGGCCAATCCGCCGGCGCGGGCCACGCAGTCCGGGCAGGCGCCCTGGACCGACCCAGTGGATGTCCCAGTGGATGTCCGGGCGGATGTCCGGGCGGATGTCCGGGCGGATGTCCCGACGGATGTCCCGACGGATGTCCCGATGGCGCTCACGGCCGCCGAACAACGCGCCATCGCGGTGCTCGCGGAGGGCGGGCTTATCCCGCCGCTCCGGCTGCGGATTGTTACGTCCGGTGCGCCTGCGGTCGACGCGGAGTGGAACGAGAGGGCCGGCTGACCCGTCCGGCCTTGCTCCTTCGGCGATCCAGTTCGTCGTCGTTGCGCGAGGCGCCCGCCGCGGGCGTTTGATCCGCGTGCGAGCTACCCCTAGGGTTGTCAGCGATCTCCCGGACGTCCGGCACCGGCCAGCGGTGTCGCCGGAAGGTCACCGCCGAGTTGAGATCGGGTCACGATCCGATCTTGAGCCGGGGACCCATCAGATCCCCGGGGTGAATCGCGTCGTTCCGGCGCGTAGGGCATCTCTTCCCAGCCCGAACCCGTCAGCTAACCCGGTAGGCGGTCGACGAGGAAGAGGAGAGCCGCCTCCGTGGCGACCTCGAAACGTTCGTCGTACCTCACCCGGGTCGCCGTTCCCGGCCTGAGCGCCGCTTCGATCGCGCTCATGGGCGTGGTCGGCGCCCAACACGCCGGTGCGATGCCGAACGGTGCGGCTGGCATCGCCGCGGGACGGACTACCGCCCCGGTGACGTCGGAGCAGGCGGCCGCGCATGTCCTCGTGCTGGGCCGGCAGCTGGAGATCGTGACCGAGGGCTACAACACCGCCACCATCACGCTCGGCCGGCGCCGCGCCCAGGCCGGCGCCGCGCAGGCCTCCGTTACCCGGCTGGACGGACAGCTGCGCGGTCAGCGTGCGCAGGTGCGGACCGTCGCCCGGTCGGCGTACGAAGGTGGCAATCTCGCCTCGCTGTCAGCGTTCATGGGCAGCACGTCGCCGGCCGACTTCCTCGCCAAGGCCGGCACGCTTGACGTGATCTCCCGCGAGGGCAGCGCGACGGTCGCCCGGCTGGCGGCGACCGAGACGCGCGCGATCACCGCGCGGACGGCACTACGGACGTCGGCGGCCGCCGCGGCCAGCACGGCCACGAAGCTGCTCGCCCGGCAGAAGGTCATCACCACGCAGGTCGCGACGATGAAGCAGATCGAGTCGCGCCTGTCCAAGCAGGAGAAGGCCGCGCTCGCCGCCGCGACCGGATCGCTGCGTCCGCCCCGCCCGATCACGATCCGGCCCATCGAACCCACCCGGCCGATCCAGCCGACGCGGGCTCCGACATCAACCGATGCGCCCGCGCCGCCTCCCATGCCGACGCAGCCGACCTTGGCCCCGACGCCTACCTCGGCTCCGACGACCACCGCGCCGAGGCCGGCTCCGACGACCACGGCGGCCCCGACACCCACCGCACCGCCCACCTCCGCGCCGTCGACCCCGCCGCCGTCGACCCCGCCGCCGTCGACCCCGCCGACGTCGACCCCACCGACGTCGACCCCGCCGCCGTCGACCCCGCCGCCGTCGACCCAGCCGACGTCGACCCCACCGACATCGACCCCACCGACGTCCAGCCCACCGACGTCCAGCCCACCCCCTAAACCTGTTCCCCCGCCGTCGTCGACGGCCGCGAGCATCGCGGTCAAGACCGCGATCGCCCAGATCGGCAAGCCCTACCTCTGGGCGGGCGCCGGTCCGGATGCCTTCGACTGCTCCGGTCTGACCATGTATTCGTGGCAGGCGGCCGGTGTCTCATTGCCGCACTCCAGCGGAGCGCAGTACGGCGTCGGAACACACGTATCCGAGGGCCAGCTGCAGCCCGGAGACCTGGTCTTCTACTACAGCCCGATCTCGCACGTGGCGATCTACGTCGGCAACGGCATGGTCGTGCACGCCTCCACCGAGGGTGAGCCGGTCAAGTACGCTCTGCTCAACCAGGCCGGCCCCTACGCCGGCGCCACGCACATCGGCTGACCCCGCGACCCCGGGTCAACACCCGGCAGGGTTTGACGACAGGCGGTGTGGATCGCCCGCGGGACGGGAGTCCGTGCGCAAGACGCTCGTCGTGACGAACGACTTCCCGCCGCGCGAGGGCGGCATCCAGACGTTCGTGCACGAGCTGGCGCTGCGCCAGCCGCGTGGATCGATGGTCATCCTCGCCCCGCACGCCTACGGTGCCGCTGACTTCGACCGGACGGCGCCGGCCGAAGTCATCCGCTACCCCGCTCGCACCCTGCTGCCGACTCCCGGCGTACGGCGGGCGGCGGTCGAGCTGGTACGCAGCCGCCGGTGCGACGTGGTGTGGTTCGCCGCGATGTGGCCGCTCGCGATGCTCGCCAAGGACGTCCGCCGGGCGGGCGCGAGCCGGGTCATCGCCTCGACCCACGGGCACGAGGCCGGTTGGGCGCTGCTGCCGGGCCCGCGAGGGGCGATGCGCCGGCTGTCCCGCCACGTCGATGCCATGACCTATCTCGGCGATTTCACCAGGACCCGGTTGGCGAAGGTGGTCATCGCCTCGACCCCGCTGGTTCATCTGCCACCCGGCGTGGACACCAGGATGTTTCATCCTGGGGTGGACGGTCGGCCGGTGCGCGAGCGCCTCGGCCTCGCGCGCCGGCCGGTGATCGTGTGCGTGTCGCGGATGGTGCCCCGTAAGGGTCAGGACGTGCTCATCCGGGCCCTGTCGAGCATCCGCCGGCAGGTCCCCGGTGCGGCGCTGCTGCTCGTCGGCGGAGGCAACGACACACCGCGGTTGCAGCGCCTCGCGGTGACGGAGGGCGTCGCCGACGATGTCGTTTTCGTCGGTGCGGTGCCACCCGCGGACCTGCCGTCCTATTACGCGGCGGGTGACGTCTTCGCGATGCCGTGCCGCACCAGGATCGCGGGTCTGGAGGCCGAGGGGTTGGGCATCGTCTATCTCGAGGCGTCTGCGACCGGACTGCCGGTCATCGTCGGCGATTCCGGCGGTGCGCCGGATGCGGTGCTGGACGGCCGGACCGGGCACGTCGTCCGGGGCCGGTCGGTGCGGCAGGTCGCCGACCGGATCGTGCCGCTGCTCGCCGATCCGGCCCGGGCCCAGGCGATGGGCGCGGCCGGGCGGCAGTGGGTGGTCGAGCAGTGGCAGTGGGACGGCCTGGCGCGTCGGCTGGCTGAGCTGTTCGCCGGTACAGCCGAGCGCTGAGGCTGCCCGCACCGGTCGACCGCCGACAACCGGATGTCGGCCCTACGTCGTCACCCGAAAACGGGGTCCCCGGGCGCCCGGATCAGCCGTAGATCTCGGCGATCTGGGCGGCGTAGCGATCCAGCACCACAGCCCGCCGGATGGACTGCTTCGGCGTCAGCTCGCCGGACTGCTCGGTGAAGTCGGCGTCGAGGATGCGGAACTTGCGGATCGACTCCGCGCGCGACACGGCCTGGTTCGCCGCGTCGACCGCCTGCTGGATCGCGGCGACCAGCGCGGCGTCGTCCTGCGACGGACCGGAGCGTCGTCCGTCCTCGCTCGCGGCACCGCTGCCCCGCCACGCCGAGATTCCCTCGCCGTCGACGGTGATCAAGGCGGCGATGAACGGCTTGCCGTCGCCGATGACCATGCACTGGCTGATCAGCGGGTGGCTGCGCAACTGGTCCTCGAGGATCGTCGGCGAGACGTTCTTGCCGCCGGCCGTCACGATGATCTCCTTCTTGCGCCCGGTGATCCGCAGGTAACCGTCATCCAGCTCGCCGAGATCACCGGTGTGGAACCAGCCGCCGTCGAACGCCTCGGCCGTAGCGCGGGCGTTGTTGTGGTATGCCACGAAGACCACCGGACCCTGCAGCAGGATCTCGCCGTCGTCCCCGATCCCCACCGAGACCCCGCCGAGCGGGCGGCCGACGGTGCCGACTCGGATCGCGTCGGGCCGGTTGAGGCAGCAGGCAGCGGTGGTCTCGGTCAGACCGTAGCCCTCATAGACGGTGACCCCGATACCGCGGAAGAAATGCCCGAGCCGGTCACCGAGGGGCGCTCCGCCGGAGATCGCCGCGGTGCACCGCCCGCCCAGCGCGGCCCGCAGCTTGCTGTAGACCAGGTGGTCGAAAAGCTTGTGGGGCAGGCGGATCCGGGCTGGTATGCGCGGTGCACCGGATTCGTTCGCCCGGTCGGCAGCAGTGCCGTCGAGTGCCTTGCTGTAGGCGATGGCGGTGCGCTCGGCCGCGGAGAAGATGCGCGCGGTGGCAGCCCCCTGGCCGTACGCCCGCTGTTTGGCGGAGTTGTGGACCTTCTCAAAGACGCGGGGGACCGCCAGCAGGAACGTCGGCCGGAACGCCTGCAGATCCTCGATCAGGTTCGTCACGTCGGCCGTGTGGCCAAGCTGCGCGCCGCCGGTCAGGACGGCGCACTGGATGACCCGGCCGAGGACGTGCGCGATCGGCAGGAAGACCAGCGTGGAGGCGGCCCCGGAGATCAGCGATCCCATTCCCGCGAGTGCCGTCTGCACCTCGAAGAGCAGGTTGCGGTGGCTCAGCTCGCAGCCCTTGGGGCGGCCCGTCGGACCGCTGGTGTAGATGACGGTGGCGAGATCGTCGGCGCCGACGGCGCGACGCCGCTCGTGGATCTCGTCGTCGCCGACTGCTGCACCCGCGGTCGCGAGTTCCTTGACGGCACCGTCGTCGATGGTCCACACCGCGCGCAGCCGCGGCAGCCGCTCCCGGCACCGGCCGACAGTGCCGGCATGCTCCGCCGTCTCGACGACGACCGCCACGCACTCGGCGTCGGCGAGAATCCACTCCACCTGATCCGCGCTGGACGTCTCGTATACCGGCACACCGACCGCCGCCGCGGACCATAGGGCGTAGTCGAGCACGGTCCACTCATACCGGGTCTTGGACATGATCGCCACCCGGTCACCCGGGCGGATTCCCTTTGCCACCAGGCCTTTCGCCACCGAGAGTACGTCGTCGGCGAACTGCCGGCGAGTCACGTCGTACCACGATCCGTCCTCCTGGCGGCGGCGGATGCAGACCCGGTCGGGGGTGGCGTCAGCGGCGTCGAAGACGTCGTCGGCGAGGTTCGCGTCGTCGAACACCGTGACGGTGGCGGTCGAGGAATACTCGCGCACCTGACCTCATCTCTGCCGGTCGTGCCTACCGAGTGGTCGGCGCGGTCCGGCGCCGGCCGGGACCGCTCGTCGTAGCAACAGCCTGCCACGCGGGCGGCACGCATGCTGCGGACGCCGACCGGTATGTCGAGCCGTCCCGGTGGGATGCTGCCCCGCATGCCGCAGCTCGACCTCATCGACGACACCTGGGTCGTCGCCACGCCGTCGGCAGCGGCCGGCCTCATCGCGGACCGGAGCAGGTGGGCCGACTGGTGGCCCGGCCTGCGCCTGGCCGTTTCGCAGGACCGCGGCCGGCTGGGCATCCGCTGGCGGGTGACCGGCGCGTACCCCGGCAGCATGGAGATCTGGATCGAGCCGAGCGCCGACGGCTGCGTCCTGCACTACTACCTGCGGGTCGACCGGGTTGCCGGACCGCTGTCGGACCGGGCCGCCGCACGGGAGATCCGCCGCCGCCGCATCGCCGGGCGCCGGGCGCTGTGGGCCATCAAGGACGAGCTGGAACGCGGCCGCTCGCCGGGCGAGCCAGCGTGACGCCGCCGCAGCCGGGGCGCCCGCCGCGGGCTGGGTCGGCCTGATCTACTCCCAGGGGTGCCGAGCCTGAGAGTCAACGTCATCAGCGACGTACACGGGCGGGTCGATGGTCTGGCCGGTGCCGGCGACGGCGCCGACGCGCTGATCTGCCTCGGGGACCTGATCAGCTTCGTCGACTACCTCGACCACTCCCGCGGCGTGATGGGCTCGGTTTACGGGGCCGAGGCGGTCGGGACCTACGTCGCGATGCGCAGCGCCGGCCGGTATGACGAGTCGCGGGCCTACCTGCGCGACCTGTCCGACGCGCTGCCCGGCGACCCCGCCGAGCTGAAGCGGCAGGCCGTGCGGCGGCAGTACGCCGACGTCTTCGGCGCGCTGCCGGACCCGACGTACATCACCTACGGCAACGTCGATCTGCCGGCATTGTGGCCGGAGTACATCCGCCCGGGCACGCACGTCCTCGACGGGCAGGCGCTGACCGTCGGCGGGGTGCGGTTCGGCTTCGTCGGCGGCGGCCTGCGCACCCGCTACGGCACGCCGTACGAGCAGAGCGAGGACGACTACGCGGCGAAGCTCGCGGCCGTCGGCAGCGTCGACGTGCTCTGCTGCCACATTCCGCCGGACGTGCCCGACCTGCTCTATGACGAGGTTGGCAAGCGCTTCGAGCGGGGCAGTGCGGCCATTCTCGACGTCATCGCGACGGCCGGGCCGCGGTACGTGCTCTTCGGTCACGTTCACCAGCCGCGGTGCTCCCGGGTCACCATCCGCGACACCGAGTGCATCAACGTAGGTCACTTCCGCGCGACCGGGCAACCGCTGCGGCTCACGCTCTGATTACGCCGCGCCGGGAGCAGGTAGCCTCCGGCCATGATGTGCCCCGTCTTCCCGCTGGCGGCTGTGAAGGACGATCCCTGGTGACCGATCAGTCGACGCAGTCGATCACCGTCGACGCGCAGCCGACAGCGGTCATGGACGTCATCGCCGACTTTCGGGCGTATCCGGAGTGGGTCGGTGCCGTCAAGGCCTGTGAGGTGGTGACACCCGGACCGGACGGCCGCGCCGAGGAGGTGCGGTTCGTCCTGGATGCCGGCGTCCTGAAGGACACCTACGTGCTGCGCTATGACTGGGCGCCGGATGGCCTCGCGGTCTCCTGGTCGCTCGTCAGCGGGCAGATGCAGAAGGCACAGCAGGGCTCGTACCGGCTCGCTCCGCACGGCTCGTCGACCGAGGTCATCTACACCCTGGCCGTCGACCTCGCGATACCGATGCTCGGCATGTTCAAGCGCAAGGCCGAGAAGGTCATCATGCATACGGCGCTGCGCGAGCTGAAGAAGCGGGCCGAGCGGTAGACGCATGCGCATCCTGCTCGTCACCGGCAAGGGCGGCGGTGGAACGACGACGATTGCTGCGGCGTCCGCGACCGTGCTCGCCGACGCCGGGCACCGGACCGTCCTGCTCAGCTCCGACGGCGATGTCGCCGCCGGGCTGGCCGGCACTTCGGTGCGGGTCATCGTGCCGGCTGGGCAGGCCACGCTCGAACGATGGTGGCCGACGGTCTCGCCGTGGCTGGATCTGCCGCTACAGCGCCTGGGCAGCGCGCTGCCGGCGGTCGATGCGCTCGCCGTCCCGGCCGGGTCCGGCGTACTCGCGCTGCTCGCCGTGCTCGCCGACACGGCTGGAGAAGATGACGCCGATGTGCTCGTCGTCGACGCCGGCCCGACATCGTCGGCGATCGCGCTGCTGTCCGTACCGGACGCCGCGCGCCGCGCCCTCGGGGCGTTCATTCCCTTGCAGCACAGGGTGATCGGCGGAGCGCGCGGCGCCGTGGCGTTCGCCGCGTTCCAGTCCGCCCGGGCGCGGCTTCGATCCGTGGGCGAGATCCTCACCGATCCGACCTCGGTGTCGGCGCGGCTGGTGATGGTGCCCGAAGCCGCTGCCCTGACCGCCGCGCGCCGGGCGCGGGCCGTCCTCGCGCTCCACGGTGTCGGGGTCGACGGTCTGGTCGTCAACCGCGTCCCGCCGCCCGGCGGCGACGGGCTCATCGGCGCGCTCGCGCGGCAGAGCACCGACGTGCAGGCCGACGCCGCGCACCGGTTCGCCGACATCGCGATCCACCGCATCGACCTGCGCGCCGGCGGGACCGAGACCCCCGCCGCGCTGCGGGCGATCGGCGGACAGGCCGGCGCTGCGGACGAATCACCGGTGCCGAGGACGTCGTTGCCGCCGCCGTCGGTGTCCGCCACCGATGATGGTTAGGTCGGTGAGAGCCGGCTGCCCGGCGTGGGGCGCGGGGGGGTGGTGGGGTCGGGGGTGGGCGGGGAGCTTCTGCTTTCGGTTGCCGCCCACCGGCGGGCGCTGGCGCTACCCAGCGGCCTCCGCAGGTGCACGGTGACCGGCGCCGGGTGCACCGACGGTGTGCTCCGTGTGCGGTTCGCGCCGGATCCGCAGCTGTGGCCGGCATGAGCGGCCCGCCGCCCGGCGGGAACCGCCCGCCGCCCGGCGGGCCGCCGCCGTGGTCGGGTCCTTCGCTGCGAGACATCGCGGCCGAGGCAATGCGCGTGGTCGGAGCCGCGCGGTCGGTCGTCGGCGGGGCGCCGAGCACGGATTCGTCGTGTCAGTACTGTCCGGTGTGCCAGCTGATCGCGGCGTTCCGGCGCGGCGACGTGGGCGGACCCGAGCCAACCGGCGCCCGCGGGCGCACGCCGCGGTCGGCATCTCAGGTGCAGCGCATCGACCTCGACCCGCCGAGTACCGATCAACCCCGCCCGGATCAGAAGGAGGCCGCCCCGTGATCGGCGGCAAGCAGACCCTGAGCGGCCCCGGAGCGACCCGATGAGGCTCGCGGTCGGGGTCGACATCGGTGGAACCAAGGTCGCGGCGGGCGTCGTCGATGAGACCGGGAACATCGTCGAGGTCGTCCGGCGGCCCACGCCCACCAGGGTGGTACGCCAAACCGAGGACGTCATCACCGAGGTGGTGGCCGACCTGCGATCCCGGCACGAGGTGGTCGCCGTCGGGATCGGGGCCGCCGGGTGGATCGCCTCCGACCGCGCAACCGTGCTCTTCTCCCCGCACCTGGCCTGGCGCAACGAGCCGTTGCGCGACGCCCTCTCCGAACGCGTCGGCCTGCCGGTCACGGTGGAGAACGACGCGAACGCAGCGGCCTGGGCCGAATACCGCTTCGGCGCGGCAGTCGATGAACCGGTCGTCGTATGCATCACCCTCGGCACCGGCATCGGCGGCGGCCTCGTCGTCGCGGGCACGCTCTTCCGCGGCGCGTGGGGGGTCGCCGGCGAGTGGGGCCACATGTGTGTCGAGCCGGGCGGCCGGCGGTGCGCCTGCGGCAACCGCGGCTGCTGGGAGATGTACGCCAGTGGTACCGCACTCGCCCGCGACGCCCGCGAGATGGCGGAGATCTCTCCCGTCGCCGCGGAGCGGATGCGGCAACTGGCCGGCGGCCGGATCGACGCGCTGACCGGCAACGAGGTGCGGATCGCCGCCGGTGAAGGCGATCCCGGGGCAGCCGATATCTTCGGCGCGATGGGCCGGCGCCTGGGTCAGGGCATCGCGAGCCTTGCCGCGATTCTGGATCCGAGTTGCTTCGTCCTCGGCGGCGGCGTCAGCGAGGCGGGTGATCTCCTGCTGCGGCCGGCCCGTACGGCGTTCGGTGAATCCCTGACCGGGCGGGGTTTCCGGCCGATGGCGCGCGTCGAGATCGCCCGTTTCGGCGCGCTGGCGGGCCTGGTCGGCGCCGCGGACCTGGCCCGGCGCCGGGTCTGACGGCGCGGGCTCTCGCGGGGTGCGCGTGGAAGGTTCGTCGTTTGTCGTGGCGGTGGCCCGAGCGACCGTATCGGCAAACGATGCTGCTGTCGGCGGCCAGCGGGTCGGTGTCACGCCCGCTCAGCGGTCGACCAAGGTCATCTCGAACGCGTACAGGGACGCGCGGTACAGGTGCGCGGAGGCCTCCACGATCCGGCCGCTGTCGTCGTAGGTCGTGCGGGTCATCGTGAGCAGCGGCGTACCGCGGCGCTCGCCGAGTTGCCGGGCCTCCTCGGCGGTCGCCGCCCGCGCACCGATCGTCTGCGCGGCGACCCGAAGGCGCATCCCGCGGCCGCGGAGCAGCGCGTACAGCCCACCTCGCCGCAGGTCCTCCTCCGACACCGCTCCGATGTCGATCGGTAAATCGTTGTGCATCAGGGCAAGTGGTTCCTCGCCGGCGTACCGGAGACGATCCACCGCGGTGACCGTGCTGCCCTCAGGGACCTGCAGCGCCCGCGCGAGATCCGCGTCGGCCGGCACCTGTGCGAGGTAGAGAACGTCGGTCCGGGGCCGTTGCCCGGCGGCCGCCAGATCATCGTGCAGGCTGGTGAGTTCGATCGACCGACGGACCTTCGTATGCACGACCTGGGTCCCGACCCCGCGCTTGCGCACCAGCAGACCCTGCTCGACGAGGTACTGGATCGCCCGGCGCATGGTGGGGCGGGACAAGCCCAGCCGGTCGGCGAAGGCGATCTCGTTGTCCAACCGCGAGCCCGGCGGCAACTCCCCGGACGTGATGGCCGTCTCGAGTCGCTGTGCCACCTGGAAGTACAGCGGCACCGGGCTAGCCCGTTCGACCGGGATGGACAATTCGCTCACGGGCACCTCGTCGGGGGATGGGGCGGCCCCCACGCCGCCATTACCTGCCGAGCCAGACGTCAGCATGTCACGACAAAATGACAGCGGAAAGGCGCCGGCACACCTCCCGGGGGCACAGCGTGTCGGCGCCGGGGGTCACTCGGCGGTGTCGTCTATGCGTGCGCGGCGTCGTCTGCGGCTTCGGGTGCGCTGAGGCCGCGGTAGCCGGGGTGCACGCCGGCGGTCAGTCGGTGCTCGGCAGCCAGGCGGGTGAGCAGGTCGAGTAGCTGCGCGCGCTCGGCGCGGTTGAGGCCGGCGAGCATCGCGTCGTCGTGGGAGCGGGCGGCCTGGGCGATGCGGCGCATCGCCTGCTCGCCTTCGGCGCTGAGGTGGACGGCGTACAAGCGCCGGTCGGCGAGGTTGCGGCGGCGCTGGACGAGGCCACGGTCCTCCAGTACGTCGAGCAGGGCGACCAGGCGGCTGGGCAGGATGCCCAGCTGGGCGGCGATGACCTGCTGGCTCCGGCCGGGGTCGTGTGCGATGGCGCGAAGGAGCCCGGTCTGTGGCGGGGTGAGATCCAGCTCGGCGGTCCGCTCGGCGAATCGATCCGCGGCGTGGGCGCCCAGTTGGCTCAGCAGGAACGCCGCCCCGGGGCCGAAGCGGCGAGGGGTCGGAGCGGCATCCTCCGGTGCATTCATACCCAAGAACCATAGTGTTGACAAACGATACGGTCAATGTAATCATTCATTTATAGAATGATTCGCCAGTCGAACTCAAGGAGCTCAAGGTGCCGGCCGTCTCTCCCACTACGGACCGCACCGCATCCCCGGGCGGTCCGCCACCGCTCGTCCCCGCGCTGGCCTTCGGTGTGCTCACCATCGCCGCGGTCGTCGCCGGGGTGGGAATCCCACGTCCGGGTGCCAGCGCCGCGCACGCGCTGGCCTACGACAGCGGGCACGTCGGGCTGCTGCGGCTGCTGGCCACCTTGCTGTTCGCATCCTCGATCCCGTTGGCGATCTGGGCCGCGGTGACCTACCGGCGGTTGCGCGGGCTTGGGGTCGGGGGCCCAGGTCCGTTGATGGGCTTCGCCGGCGGAATCCTCGCGGCCGTCTCGGTGGCCGCATCGGGGCTGTTCACCTGGACCGCCGCAGAGAGCGCCGGCATCGGGAACGCAGCGATCGCCCGGGTGCTCACCAGCGCGGCGTTCGCCTTCGGTGCGGCTGGCTTCGTCGTCCCGCTGGGACTGCTGGTCGCCGGGTTCGCCGTGCCGGCGCTGATTCTTCACCTGCTGCCCCGCCCGATCGCGTGGGCCGGGCTGGTCATCTCGGTACTGGCCATGGCATCCACCCTTACCCTGCTGACCGCGAGCCTGGACCCGCTGCTCCCCATCGGCCGATTCGGCGGGCTGTTGTGGATCGTCGTGGCCGCCGCGATGCTCCCCCGCGACCGGACCCAGACCGCCGTGACGCCCCAATGAGCCGGACCTGGTGAGCCGGAGGATCCAGCCACCCCGATTCCAGCCGGCTCAGAGGCGGGACGAGCCGCCCGCAACCGAGATGAGGACAGTGATGAACGAGCCACCACCGACGAACGATCAACCCATGCGGGCCCGGGTAGCACTGGTGGCCGGGGCAAGTAGAGGGATCGGGGCCGCGACCGCCGAGGCGTTCGCCGCCGCCGGCGCGGCCGTGGTCCTCGCGGCACGAGACGTAGACGCGCTGCAGCAGGTCGCCGACCGTATCGGGGCCCGCGGGGGCCAGGCGATCGCCGTGCCCACCGACGTCACCGACGTGGACTCGATGCGACATCTCCTCGACCAGGCCCTCAACACCCACGGCCGCTTGGACGCCGCATTCAACAACGCCACCGCCGGGCCGCTACCGGCGCCCCTGGCCGACATCGACCCGGCCGAGTTCGACCGTGGCATCGCCACGAACATCCGCGGGACGTTCCTCGGGATGAAGTTCCAGATCCCGGCCATCCTGGCCGCCGGCGGTGGTGGTGGCGGTGGCGGTGGCGGTGGCGCGATCGTGAACATGGCCTCGATCGCCGGCGTCAACGCCACCAGCACCTCGCCGCCTACGTCGCGGGGAAAGCCGGCATCATCGGCCTTACCAAGGTCGCCGCGCTGGACTATGCCGATCAGAACATCCGGGTCAACGTCGTCGCGCCCGGCCCCATCCTGACCCACCACCTGCGGGCCGCTGGCCCGGAGGCTCAACGGCAGGCCGGGTTGGCGACCCCGATGCGCCGGACCGGCACCGCCGCCGAGGTGGCGCAGGCCGTGCTGTGGCTCTGCAACCAAGAGTCCGGCTTCGTCACCGGCGCCGTCATCTCGATCGACGGCGGCCAGTCGGCCGGAACCAAACCACCCCAGATGTATCGACAAGGCCACCCCATGCACCCACCCACCGGCGAGCAACCCCGGCAGGAACCGCAAGTGTGACCAGCACCATCACACCGAGCGCGCATCGCCCCGTCGAACGCGCCTGCTACCTCATCGGTGTCGTGCTGATCGTGTCGGGGCTGGCTCACCTGCTGGTCTTCGCCGTGGACGGCGGACCCTGGTACGGGCCGGTGTCCTGGCGTAAACCGGTGACCTTCGGCGTCTCGTTCGGCCTCATCCTCGCCGGGGTCACCTGGGTCGCGTCCTACCTTCGCCTCAGCGAGCGGGCCCGGACCTGGCTGTTGGGAATCTTCGCCGCGGACTGCGTCCTGGAAGTCACCGGCATCACCGTGCAGGCCTGGCGGCGGGTGCCGTCGCATTTCAACACCGAGACGCCGTTCGACACCGTCGTCGCGATGAATCTCGCCGTCGGCGGCGCGGTACTCATTGCCGTACTCGGTTCCCTCGCGGTCACGGCATTCCGCGGAAGGGTGGATGCGGCGGCCAGCATGCGACTCGCGCTGCGCGCCGGTTTCGCGCTGCTGCTGGTGGGCCTGGCGACCGGGGCGGCGATGATCGCGCGTGGCGAGGTCCTCGTCAAGACGGGACACCGCCAACAGGCCTACGACACCGCCGGCTCGTTGAAACTGGTGCACGGCGTGACCCTGAACGCCATCCTCGTGCTGCCAGTGCTGGCCTGGCTACTCGCCCGCACCACGCGAACCGAGGCGCAACGCCTGCGAGCCATCGGCGTGGCCACCACCGGTTACGCCCTGGCCGCGATCCTCGCGCTGGTCATCTCACTGAACTAGCGAGAGAGCACCAACGCCTGCATCGTTCGAACAACTGATCGCGCGTTGATGTCGCTGGTCGACGGCCGCCGGCCGTCGGCCGGTACCGTCAGGCGGCGCGGCGCACGCGGGCGCCGGTAGGACGAGAAGGGCGGCAGCGGTGCGGGTGGTCGTCGCATTGGGTGGCAACGCGCTCAGCCCGGCAGGCGGCAGTGGCTCGGCGCAGGAGATGCGCGGGACTCTCGCGACTGCGTGCGAGCGGCTCGCGGATCTGGTGGAGCGCGGCGTCACGCTCGTGCTCACCCACGGCAACGGGCCGCAGGTCGGCCGGATCCTGCTGCAGCAGGAGGCGGCGGCGCCGGAGGTTCCGCCGATGCCGATGGACGTCTGCGGCGCGGAGAGCCAGGGCCAGATCGGCTACCTGCTGGCCCAGGCGCTGGACAACGCGCTTCGCGCACGGGGGCTGTCGCAGTGCGTCTTCGCGCTCATCACGCAGGTCATGGTGGACGGCCGGGATCCGGCCTTCCGCCGACCGACCAAGCCGGTCGGGCCGGCCTACGACGAGCAGACGGCGCGGTCCATCGCCGCCACCTCCGGGCACGTCTTCCAGCCGCTCGGCCCGGGCGGGCGGTGGCGGCGGGTCGTCGCCTCGCCGCTGCCGGTCGGCTTCGTCGAGGAGGCCGCCATCACACTCGTCGCCGACGGCGGCAACGTGCTCGTCGCCGCGGGCGGCGGCGGCGTCCCCGTGGTCCGCGACCGTTGGCGACCCCGAGCGGCGAAGGCGGCGGCGTATCGCGGGGTGGAGGCGGTCGTCGACAAGGACCGAACGGCCGCCCTGCTCGCCGGGCTGGTCGGCGCCGACGTACTCGCGATCCTCACCGCCGTCCCACGGGTGCAGGCCGACTTCGGTACGCCGCGGGCCCGCGAGCTGTCCCGGCTGTCCGTTGCGCAGGCTCGCGACATGCTGGCGGCAGGTCAGCTGCCGGAGGGTTCGATGGGGCCCAAGGTGCAGGCCTGCTGCGATTTCGTCACCCGGTCCGGCGGCCGGGCCGTGATCGGGGCACTGGACGACGTCGTCGACGTCGTCTTCGCGGACGCGGGAACGGAGGTGACGGTGTGAGCACCGCCGACGCACTCCTCTACGCGGAGGCGGCAATGAGCACCGCCGACGCATGTACTCCCGCGGAGGCGCTATGAGCACGACGCTTCGGGTGCTGAGCTTCAACGTCCGGTCGCTGCGCGATGACGGCGACGCGGTCGTGGCGGTGATCCGGGCCGCGAGGCCGCACGTCGTCTGCATCCAGGAGGCGCCGCGATTTCTTCGGTGGCGCAGCAGATGCGCCGCCCTCGCCCGCCGCAGCGGCCTGGTCGTGATCACCGGCGGCCGGACCGCGGCAGGCAACCTGCTGCTCGCCGACCTCGCCGTCGAGGTCACCCACCACCAGGACCTGCTGCTGTCCCACCGGGTCCGCACGCATCGGCGCGGCGCGGCCGTCGCGGTGTGCTCGCTCGCCGGTCACCGGTTCGGCCTGGTCGGCACCCACCTCGACCTCTATGCCGAGGACCGTCGCGGGCACGCCCGGGAACTGCTCGACGCATTGCCCGCCGCCGGTCTCGGGCCGGACCTGCCGGTCGTCCTCGGCGGGGACATCAACGAGACGCCGGGGTCACCGGCTTGGTCGATACTCGCCGCGGCATTCTCCGACGTGGCCGCAGCCCTCGACGCCGACCCGCAGCCGACGTCGACCGCGACCGACCCGCGCCGACGCATCGATGGCATCTTCGCCGACCGCAGGCTCGTCGTGCGGTCGGTGTCGGTCCCCGGGTCCGATGAGGTGCTGCGCGCCTCGGACCACCGGCCCGTGGTCGCGGAGCTCGACCTGGACTAGCGTTCACTGCTACGACCGGGCGGTCCCGGCCGGAGCGCAGCACCGGCGTCGGCGGGAAACCGACCTCGTCGCGGCACCTGCGCTGTAGCAGACTACCGATCGGAGTCCACCAATGCCGCTCATGCGCCGCATCGCCCGCCCCCTGTTGTCGACGATCTTCATCTACGGCGGTGCCAACGCGCTGAAGCAACTCGAAGGTCATGCGAAGGCGGCCGAGCCCTTCCTCGATCGCATCTCCGACCGGCTGCCCAATGCGCTGCCGCGCGAGCCGCAGAGTCTGGTGAAGCTCGACGCCGCGGTGAAGGTCGGTGCCGGGCTAATGCTCGCGCTCGGTAAGCAGCCACGGATCGCCGCGCTGCTGCTCGCCGGCAGCCTGGTGCCGACGACACTTGCCGGGCACGCCTTCTGGGAGACCGACGATCCCGCCGAGCGTGCGGCGCAGCGCATCCACTTCGGCAAGAACCTGAGCCTCATCGGCGGTCTGCTGATTGCCGCGGGTGACACCGAGGGCAAGCCGTCGCTGGGGTGGCGGGCGCGCCACGTCACCGGCTCGGCCGGCCACCGCGTGCATCATGTCGCCCGCACCGCGTCTGACTACGCGACCGATGCGGCAGAATCCGTCCGGGACGCCCTTCCGGTGGGTTGACCCGCCCCGTTGCCAGACCCGCCGCCGGACCCGGCGGGACCGGCCCAGATGTCGCGCCGCCCGGATGTCGCGCCGCCCGGATGTCGCGCCGCCCGGGTAGTAGCGTCCGGGTCCGACATCCTGCGGACGTGATGGCGGGTTCGCGCCGGCTACCGTCCGCGCAGACGACGGCGAGGGCGAGCGGCATGAACGCCACCAAGCGCGGGTCGGGTCCGCGACGCGGATCCGCCGGACCGCACGAGCCGGAGCGGGAGGCGTGAGCGCCCCGGAATTACCGGTGGCGGCAACATTCCTGGACCAGTACTACCGGGAGGTCGACGCCGACGAGCTGACCGGTCGATCGCCGGCCGATCTTCGCAGCACCGCCGCCTCCCACCGCGCACTCGGTGCCGACCGGGCAGCCGGGCGCGCCCTCGTCCGCGTCGCCGACGTCCCTCCTGACAGCACCGAACCCGCCCAGGCCTACGTGCAGATCGTCACCGACGACATGCCTTTCCTCATCGACTCGATCGCGGCCGAGCTCTTTCGGCAGGGCTACCGGGTCGGGCTGATCGTCCATCCGCAGTTCGTGGTCCGCCGCCAGCTGACCGGGGAGCTGCTGGAGATCTACGCCGCGGCCCTGCCCGAGCGTGCCCACGATGACGTGCTGCTGGAGTCGTGGATACACGCCGAGATCGACCCGGGGCCAGACGCCGCGGCGCGCGAGCGGCTGCAGGCGGGAGTGCTGAGCGTCCTCACCGACGTACGAGAGGCCGTCGAGGACTGGTCGAAGATGCGCGCGACGGCGCTCGCGATCGGCGCCGAGATCGAGTCCGACCCGCCGCCCCGCCCGCCGGGGGAGTCCGGCGAGGCCGCGGCCCTGCTGCGCTGGCTTGCCGACGACAAGTTCACCTTCCTCGGCTACCGCGAGTACGACCTGGTCAGCGAGGACGGCGCCGACGCCTTGCGCACCCAGCCCGGGTCGGGTCTTGGCATCCTGCGCAGCGACCGGGAGTCCTCGGAGAGCTTCGCCAAGCTTCCGCCGGAGGTTCGCGCGCACGCCCGCGAGCCCCAGGTCCTCTTCGTCACCAAGGCGAATTCGCGGGCGACGGTGCACCGGCCGCACTATCTGGACTACATCGGGATCAAGCGTTTCGGGCCCGACGGCGCGGTGGTGGGCGAGCGCCGGTTCCTCGGGCTGTGGAGCCACAGCGCGTACCGCGACAGCGTCTACGACGTCCCGCTCGTACGCCGCACGGTCGGGCAGGTCATCAAGCGGAGCGGCCTGCGGCCGGGAAGCTACTCGGGCAAGGACCTCGCCGAGGTGCTGGAGACCTACCCGCGCGATGAGCTGTTCCAGATCGCGGCCGACGAGCTGGCGCCGATCGCCTTCGGGGTGCTGCACCTGCAGGAGCGCCGCCGGGTGCGCTTGTTCACCCGCGAGGACATCTACCGCCGTTTCGTGTCGTGCCTGATCTACCTGCCGCGGGACCGTTACACCACCCGGGTCCGTGAGCGGATCCAGAACATCCTGCTGCAGGCCTACGCCGCCACGGGTCTGGACTACACCGCGCGGGTCAGCGAATCGTCGCTCGCCCGGCTGCATTTCGTGGTCCGCGCCGAACGCGGCAAGACCGTCCCGCAGGATGTCGACGTGGCGGCGCTGCAGGAGCGCATCGTCGCTGCGGTCCGGTCCTTCGAAGACGATCTGGCGATAGCGGTCGGCGACGTCTTCGGCGACGCCGCGGCGGCCGCCGTTCGTCGCTATGCCGGTGCATTTCCCGAGGCGTACAAGGAGGATTTCCGTTCGACCGACGCGGCGCATGATGCATTCATGCTCGACTCCCTCACCGGTCCGGACGACCTGGCGATGGAGTTGTATTCACCGCCCGGCGCGGCCCGTTCGGAGCGTCGTTTCAAGGTGTTTCACACTGGCGCGCCGTCGTCGCTGTCCTTGTCGGCCGTGCTCCCGATGCTGCAGCGCCTCGGCGTGGAGGTGGTCGACGAGCGGCCGTACCAGATCGACCGCACCGACGCGGACCGCGCCTGGATCTATGATTTCGGCCTGATCGGGGAAGCGACCCAGGATGTGTCCTACGCGCGCATCGCCGAGCTGTTCCGGGACGCATTCGCCGCGATGTGGCGGGGCCGGGCCGAGAGCGACGGCTTCAATGCGCTCGTCCTGCGGGCCGGCCTGTCCTGGCGGCAGGTCACGGTCCTGCGCGCCTACTGCAAATACCTGCGGCAGATCAGTACGACGTTCAGCTTCGACTACATCATCCGTACGGTATCGGCGAATCCTCGCATCGCGATCATGCTCGTGCGGCTGTTCGAAACGCGTTTCGCGCTTCGGATGCCCGACCGGGAGCAGCGATGCGGGCGGCTCACGGCCCAGCTCACCGAGGCGCTGGACGCGCTGTCGAGTCTGGACTAGGACCGCATCCTGCGCAGCTACCTCACGATGATCACAGCGACGCTGCGTACCAACTACTTCCAGACCGGCGAGGACGGCGGCCCCAAGGCCTACCTGTCGCTGAAGCTGGATTCCCGCCGGATCGCCGAGATACCGCAACCGCGGCCGGCATTCGAGATCTTCGTCTATTCACCTCGAACCGAGGCCGTGCACCTGAGATTCGGTCCGGTGGCGCGCGGCGGCCTGCGCTGGTCGGACCGGCTGGAGGACTTCCGCACCGAGGTGCTCGGCCTGGTAAAGGCGCAGACCGTCAAGAACGTCGTGATCGTGCCGGTCGGCGCCAAGGGCGGCTTCGTCATCAAGCGCCCGCCGCCCGACCGGGCCGCGCTCGCGGCCGAGGTGCTCGCGTGTTATCGCGAGTTCAACTGCGGAATGCTCGACATCACCGACAATCTCATCGACGGCGAGCCGGTGCCCCCGCGCGACATCGTACGCCACGACGGCGACGACCCCTATCTCGTCGTCGCGGCCGACAAGGGCACCGCGACATTTTCCGATGTCGCGAACGGCATTGCCAAGGAATACGCATTCTGGCTCGGTGACGCCTACGCCTCCGGCGGATCGGCAGGCTATGACCACAAGGTGATGGGCATCACCGCGCGGGGGGCGTGGGAGTCGGTGAAGCATCATTTCCGCGCCATCGGAATCGACTGTCAGCAGGCGGACTTCAGCTGCGTCGGCATCGGCGACATGTCCGGCGACGTCTTCGGCAACGGCATGCTGCTCTCCCGCCACGCCCGGCTGGTGGCGGCATTCGACCACCGGCACATCTTCGTAGATCCGGACCCGGATGCGGCGAGCAGCTTCCTCGAGCGGCAACGGATGTTTGCCCTGCCCGGCAGCTCCTGGGCCGACTACGACACGTCCCTGATCTCGGCCGGCGGCGGCGTCTTCGCCCGGACCGCGAAATCTGTCCCCGTCAGTTCCCACCTACGCACAGCACTCGGTCTCGCCGAGTCGGTCACCAAGCTGACCCCGGTCGAGCTGATGCGGGCCATCCTGCGCGCGCCAGTGCAGCTGCTGTGGAACGGCGGGATCGGCACCTACGTAAGGGCATCGACCGAGACCGACCTGGATGTCGGGGACAAGTCCAACGACGCACTGCGGATCACTGCGGCGGAATTGCGCTGCGACATCGTCGGAGAGGGCGGCAACGTCGGGCTCACCCAGCTCGGCCGGGTCGAATTCGCGCTGCGCGGCGGGTTGATCAACACCGACGCGATCGACAACTCCGCCGGCGTCGACACCTCCGACCACGAGGTCAACATCAAGATCCTGCTCGACCGGGTAGTGCAGGGCGGGAGCCTGACCGTCGCGCAGCGCAACGACCTGCTGGCGAGCATGTCCGACGAGGTCGCCGCGTTGGTGCTGCGGGACAACTACGAGCAGAACGTCGCCATCGCCGCGTCGCAGGCGCAGGCATCGAGCCTGCTGCACGTGCACCGCCGGTATGTCGCCGCCCTGGTCGCCGACGGAGTACTCGATCGGACCATCGAGCACCTACCGGACGAGGCGGGGCTGGACGAGCGGCGCGTCGCCGGGATCGGGCTTACCGGACCGGAATTCGCGGTTCTGCTGGCCTACACCAAGATCTCGCTCACGAATGAATTGCTCGAGACCACGCTGCCCGACGACCCGTATCTACGCGAGCAGCTGATGGAGTACTTCCCCAGGCCGCTGCGGGA
>JBPCOR010000243.1:0-2854 GCA_051000035.1 Mycobacteriales bacterium
GGTAGGGGTGCATCCTGCGGACCGAGACGTTTAGCCCGTGGTCGAGCATGCTCGTCCCGTCGTCCGCGCGGACGACGTACTGCGTCTTGGTCCACCGGTAGGAGCCGAATCCAGCGGCGATCAGCACGATCACGGCAGCGAGCGCCAGGTAGCGCCCCACCCGGCGGCCCGCGCGGCCGGGCGGGTGCTCCGCCGCGTCGGTCCGCTTGCCGGCCGCCTCGGCGTTCCGGTCGTCGGTCGCGCGCGCGAGCTCGGCGGTGTCGGGGCCGGTGTCCTCGTCGGCACCTGCGGGCGTCGCCGTGTCCTCGGCCACATCGGCGTGGGCTGCGTGGGCGTGGGCCGCACGGTCGTCGGGTGCGGCTGCGTCGGAGTCGGAGTCGACCGCATCGTCGTCGGTCGCGCTGCCGTCGGATGCGCTGCGGTGGGCCGGTGCCGGCGCCGGCCGCCGTTGCTTGATCGGCAGCGTGATCGCCGCCCGGGCCGCCGGACTGGTCGGCTCCACGGGGGATTCGGACTCACCGGCGATGGCGCCGGCGAGGACGGGCTCCGCCGGCGGCGCCTCCTCGGCCGCCGCGACGATGTCCGCGACGATGACCGTGATGTTGTCGCCGCCGCCGCCGCGCAGGGCGAGCGCCACCAGCCGCTCGGCCGCCGCGTCGGGCGTGCCCTCGCGCATCGCTTCCATGACCGTCTCGGCGCGGACGTAGTCGGTCAACCCGTCGCTGCAGATGAGATACCGGTCGCCGATCGAGACGTCGAGCAGATCGACGTCGATCGCCACCTCCGAGCCCATCAGCGCCCGCAGGATGCGCGACCGCCACGGGTGGGTCAGTGCCTCCTCGGCGGTGATCCGGCCCTCGTCGACGAGCGCCTGGACGAAGGAGTGGTCGTGGCTGATCTGGCCCACGGTCCCGTCCGCGGCGGCGCGGTAGGCGCGCGAGTCGCCGACGTGCCCGAGCGCGAGGTGCTCACCGTCGGACAGCAGCGCGGTGAGCGTCGTGCCCATCCCGCGCAGGTCGGGCTGCCGGTCGATGACCTCGGCGATCTCGTGGTTGGCGGCCTCGACGGCCGTCTGCAGGACCTCGGTGAGGTCCGCGTCGTCGGGCAGGTCGTCGTAGGCCTCGATCGCTGAGATCGCCGCACTGCTGGCGACCGCGCCGCCAACGGCGCCGCCCATGCCGTCGGCGACCGCGAGCAGGTGGGCTCCGCCGAACGCCGAGTCCTGGTTGTCATTTCGGCCGAGCCCGACATCGGATCGGACGGCGTAGCGCAGGCCGAAGCTCACCGGGCGCTGCGTCATCGCGCCCCCCAGGTCGGCGGCGCGCAGCAACTCACGTGCGCAACTCGATCGTCGTCTTGCCGATGGCGATCGGCTGCCCCAGGCCGACCGGCATCGGGCCGGTCACCTTCGCGTCGTCGAGGTAGGTGCCGTTGGTCGAGCCCAGGTCCTCGACGTACCACTCGCCGTCTCGCGGGGTCAGCCGCGCGTGCCGGGAGCTGGCGTAGTCGTCGGTCAGCACCAGGGTGGAGTCGTTGGCGCGCCCGATGGTGATGACCTGCTCGCCGAGCGGCAGCTTGGTGCCGTTGCGGCCGCCGCCGGTCACGACCAGGGTGCGCGGCACCTTGCTGCGGCGTCCGGTCTTGACCGGTCTTGCGTGCACCGGCCGCGGCGCGGCCGCGAGCCCGGATCGGCCGCGGTCGGTGAAGATGTCGGTCCGGATCACCCGGTACGCCGCGAAGACGAAGATCCACAGCAGCGCCAGGAAACCGAACCGCATCGCCTGCACGATGATCGGCGCGGTCACCGTGCCGGCCCCTGCGCGGCGTTACCGGAGGCGGACCGCTGCGACGACGCCACCTCGAAGACGACCACGGTGTGGCCGATGCGGATCACGTCGCCGTGCTGCAATTCCAGCACCTGGATCCGGTGACCGTTGACGAACGTGCCGTTGGTCGAGCCGATGTCCTCCAGCGTCGCGACCCGGCCGTCGTAGCGCACCGATGCGTGCCGGCGGGAAACGCCGGTGTCGGGGAGCCGCAGGTCGGCCTCGTGCGCGCGGCCGATGACCGTCGTACCGACCGGCACCGGCATGCTGCGCTCGGTGCCGTCGACGAGCAGGACCGGCCCGGTCGGGGCCGCCCGGCCGTAGTCGCGTTGGCCGTCCTGCGGCGGGGGACCGCTGGGCGCTGCCGGCTGGTGGGCCTGCGGGTACGACGGCGCCGGCGGGTTGTAGCTGCTGGCGATCTCGTCGTGGACGACCGGAATGGACAGCGAGTCGTGCGGACGTCGCCGTGGCGGCGCATCGGCGTCGACGGCGCTGCTCACCCGGAAGATACCGGTGCGCAGACCGTCCTCGTAGACGAACTGGACGACGACGTCGCCGTAGGTCGACCAGCCCTCGTCGTCGATGAATTCCTGCACCATCTCAGCGAGCGAGCGGGTCAGCTGCACGTCCCACGGGACGAGGCGTTCGTAGTCGCTGCGCCCGAGACCGACGGTGTAGCGGTTCGGCACCATCACCTGACCGGCACCGAACACCGCCCGGCGCTCGTCGGCCTCGCGCTGCAGCGCCTTGGCGATCTCGACCGGCTCGACGCGTCCCTTGAAGATCCGGGCGAAGGTGCCGCCGACCATGTCCTCGAGCCGATGCTCGAAGCGCTGCAGCACGCCCACGGAAATGCCTCCTCGTCCGGTCCTCACGATGGTATCCGGGCGGGCCCGGCGGGACCCGTATCGTCGGGTGAACGCGCGAGCCTGCGTGCTAGCCTCGGACGTTGCTCGGGCGAGTGGCGGAATGGCAGACGCGCACGGTTCAGGTCCGTGTGTCCGCAAGGACGTGGGGGTTCAACTCCC
>JBPCOR010000110.1:0-2999 GCA_051000035.1 Mycobacteriales bacterium
GGGAGGGACTGCTCGCCGACCTGCCGTTGCTCACCGTCAGCTCCTGGCGGCAGCCGGCCGCGATCCTCGGCTGGCCGGATCATCGCGACCTCGTCGACCGCATCCAGTTGCGTGATCTCGCCGACCGCAGGGGGCATCCGGCGAGCCTGGCCGTGCTCGGCGCCGGTCGGCTGCTGGTCACCGAGCACGACGCCGCCGGACTGCTCGAGCGGTGACCACGCGACGCCACCGCCGACCGGCGCGAGCGGACCGGGCGATTTTACCGCCGATCGCGGAAGCGCTTGATGACCAGCAGGAAGGTGAGCCCGGCCGCAACGCCGATGACGGCCTTACCGGCCGGGCTCTGGGCCTTCTCGCGCAGCGTGGCCTTGGCCTTCTCGGTCAGCGTCTCCGGCGCGACCCGCATGGACAGCTCCTCGACGGTCGCGGCGAGCCGGTCCCGGGCTTGCTCGATCTCACGCTCGATCACCTGCGGATCGCGGCTCACGCTGGTCTCCCTTCGCCGGGTGGGTCGGTCGGACCGGTCGTTCGCACCGGTCTCGTACGGGGCGACAGCGTACGCGGTTCCCGGGCGGATACATTCTGCTCCGAAGAGAAAGGAACTCACCCATGAGCACACCTCGACGGCTCACCGAGGGCGACACCGCGCCTGATTTCACGCTCCCCGACGCAGACGGGACGCCGGTGACGCTCTCCGATCACCGTGGCCGCCGGGTGATCCTCTACTTCTACCCGGCGGCGATGACGCCGGGCTGCACCAAAGAGGCGATCGACTTCCGGGACAGCCTGCCGGCGCTGACCGAGGGGGGGTATGACGTCCTCGGCATCTCCCCCGACCCGCCGGAGCGGCTCGCGGAGTTCAGGGACCGGGAGGACCTGACGTTCTGCCTGCTCTCCGACGTGGAACGCAGCGTGATGACGACCTACGGCGCCTTCGGCACCAAGCAGCTCTACGGGCGGGAGGTCATCGGAGTCATCCGCTCGACCTTCGTGGTCGGCGAGGACGGCGTGATCACGCAGGCCAGCTACGGAATCCGCGCAACGGGGCATGTCGCGTCGCTGCGCCAGTCCCTCAACGTGTGACGCCGGGTCCGGATGCGATCCCCGGCGGTCACGCAGAGCGATCATTGCCGCTGCATTCGGCCAACGTGACCTATTTGGCTCTGTCACACCGTACGTTGACGCGTGCACAGTGAGCTGTCCGGCGTACCGGACCGGCCTCATCCGATAACGAGCCGCAACCGGCCGACAGCCTGCCTCGATGCGGGCGCGGCCCGCGGCCGAAGGGAGCAACACATGCAACGTCGCACGGTCCGACGATCCGCGATCGCGCTGGGAGCAGGCGCACTGGCGGTCCCCCTTGCGGTAGTCGCGGCCATGCCGTCCTCGGCGGCACCCGCGGCTGGCGGCGCACGCGTCGCCGTGGCGGGTACGGTGCCCGCCTGGGCAACGCCGGCGCACGCGGTCGGCACGCCGGCCGCCGGCCAGCAGGTGACGGTGAGCGTCGCTCTCGCGCTGCGTAATGCCGCCGCCGCCGAGCAGCTGGCTGCTGCGGTGTCCACCCCGGGAAGCGCGCAGTACGGCCGGTACGTCACGCCGGCGCAGTTCAATGCCCGCTTCGCGCCGACGGCGACCGAGGTGAGCCAGGTCAAGAGCTTCCTCGGCTCGCAGGGCCTGACCTCGACCAGCGTCGCCGCCGGCAACCGCTGGGTCACGGCGACGGGCAGCGTCGCCACGGTCAGCAAGGCGTTCGGTGTGACGCTGAGGACCTACTCCTACAACGGAAAGCACCTCTACGCGCCGAGCGCCGACGCGTCCGTGCCGTCGTCGATCCGTAGCTCCGTGCTCGCGGTCAACGGCCTGGACCAGAGCGGTCTGCTCCGCCACCCGTTGGCCCAGCGGGTTGCCCCGGACGGCGCCAAGCCGGCCGCGGCCCCGGCGCCCGCGAAGTGCTCGAGCTACTGGTCGCAGCACTCGCAGACGCTGCCGCCGGCCTACCCGAGTGACTCCACCGGCCGCGACTCGTGGCCGACGTACATCTGCGGCTACACCCCGGACCAGATGCAGAGTGCCTACGGCGTCAAGGGCGCCATCGCCAAGGATCGGGACGGGTACGGCGTGAGAGTCGCGATCATCGACGCCTACGCCTCGCCCACGATGCGCCAGGACGCCAACCGCTACTCGCGGGACAACGGCCTGCCGACGTTCAAGAACGGGCAGTACCGGGAGAAGACGTTCAGGCCGTTCAATCTGCAATCGGCGTGCGGCGGGGAGGCCGGCTGGAACGTCGAGGAGACCCTCGACGTCGAGTCCGTGCACTCGATGGCGCCGGGCGCCAACATCCTCTACGTCGGTGCGAAGAACTGCGACACCGGCATCGACGGTGCGCTCAACTATGTCGTGCAGCAGCGCGCGGCGGACATGGTCAGCAACTCCTACGGCAACCTCGGCGAGGCCGTGCCGGCGTCGGAGATCAATGTCGAGCATTCGATCTTCGTGCAGGCGGGCGCCGAGGGCATCGGCATGTACTTCTCCTCCGGTGACTCCGGCGACGAGTTCGCCAACACCGGTGTGACCCAGCCCGACTACCCGGCGTCGGACCCGAAGGTGACGGCCGTCGGCGGCACGAGCCTCGCGGTCAACGCCGCGGGTGGGTACCAGTTCGAGACCGGCTGGGGAAGCTCGATCGATTTCGTGAACTCCACCGGCGACGGCTATGACGCGCCGCCGCCCGGAGACTTCGCGTTCGGCGCCGGTGGCGGAGCCAGCACCATCTTCAAGCAGCCCGACTACCAGCGTGGCGTCGTGCCGGCCAACCTCTCCCATCGAGGCTCCGGCCCGGCAATGCGCGTCAGCCCGGACGTCGCGGCCAACGCGGACCCCTACACCGGGTTCCTCGTGGGGCAGACCTCGGGCGGTGTCTACAGCACCTTCGCGATCGGTGGCACCAGCCTCGCGTGCCCGCTGTTCACCGGCGTACAAGCGCTCGTGAGCCAGGG
>JBPCOR010000116.1:0-6553 GCA_051000035.1 Mycobacteriales bacterium
GGATGTTAACACTGGGATCGAGGTCAAGACCGCTGTCGAGGGTGGCCCTCACGGCGGGGAGTGTGGAGCGCCACACCCCCTCGCGGCCCCGCGCGCGGTCGATCGTGCACCGGCGCACTGGGACGCCCGGCTGACGGTTCGCCACTACACCGCGCCGCCGAGATCTTTCACCAGTACGTCGACCTCGTCGGCGAACCGTGTCACCGCACCGCCGGCGGCGGGCAACTGGTAGCGGTCGATGTAGCGGACTCCGGTCCGCCGGTAGCCGAGTCGGGCATAGAGGCGGGCGGCGACGATGTTGCCGGGCGACGCGCCCACGCAGCACCGCGCGCAGCCTCGGGCCAGAATGCGTGACTGCGCGTCGACGAGCAGTGCCGTCCCAATCCCCGGGCCATGCCAGGCCACCAGATGATCGGTCCGGCCGGCGAGCTGATCGGCGTGATGGCCGGCGTGCGTGCTGCCACCGGGACTCGGCATGTCCCGTTCCATGGCGATGACGGCGTTATCGGTGCTAGGGCTGATCTTTACCACGCCGGCCAGTCAAGCATGGCCGCAATTGCGGGCGGGGGTGGCGTGCGAGCCGCAGCCCACCGGGCAGAGCCGGGTAATGCCTATTTGCCAGCCGTATTCGATGCCCAGAGCGGCTTGTACGCGGCGCTGTAGAGCACCAGGTTTGCCGTCGCCCCGCACGATCAGCCGAGTCGGCGGACCACCGAATGCTGCGGAATCGGGGGGAGTAGACGACCAGATCACCGTCCGTCCGCTCGACGAGCAGCGACCCCGGATGACCGTCGGTGCGCGTCGACCAGGTCGCGCGCGAGTGGGTTCTCCGTAGATCCGGACCTGTGGACGCGCGGCCCGACCCACCGGTTGTCAGGGCGGCCGCACGGCCGCGGGCGGGCACACTCATGGACGGACCTCGGGCGGACAACGGCGCACCACCCGGTCATGGCGAGGAAGGGCGACCAGGTGACAGCAGCAGCGGACCCGCTACGACAACGTCGGATCGGTGCGTGGGACAAGGGTTTCGGCCCTGAGCACGCCGGCCTCGATATGGCGGCGATCACCGGCCGGTCGATTACGGACGGGAGCTTCCTGCTGTCCCTCATGCTGCTGCGCGAGTCGGCGCTTGCCGGCAACGTCGAGGCGATGGCGGCGTACTGCGCTGATCGGGGTGTGCTGCTGTGTCCGCACGCCAAGACGACAATGGCGCCGGCGATCTGGCGGCGTCAACTCGCGGCGGGCGCGTGGGGGCTGACGGCCGCCACCATCTCCCAGGCCCGGGCCTACCGGGAATTCGGCGTGACCCGCATCCTGCTCGCCAACCAGCTCGTCGACCCGGCCGGCATCGGCTGGCTCGTGACGGAGCTGACCGCCGACCCCACATTCGGATTCAGTTGTTACGTCGACAGTCTCGACGGCGTCGCGCTGCTCGACGGCGCGCTGCGCCGGCGCCCGAGTCTGCCCAAGCCACTGCCTGTGCTGGTCGAGCTCGGGTTGCCGGGCGGACGGACGGGCTGCCGCACCGACGACGAGGCCGAGCAGGTCGCAGGCGCGGTCGGCCGGACGGCGACGCTGCGGCTGACCGGCATCGCGGGCTATGAAGGAACGCTCGGTCTGGCGGGCTCGCGCGCCGTCGAGGACGGTGTCCGGGCATTCTGCCGGCGGCTGCGCGAGGTGACGATCGGCCTGCACCGCCGCGGGTTGCTGCCGGCCGACCCGATCGTGACGGCCGGCGGCAGCGGCTGGTTCGACGTCGTGACCGGCACCCTGGCCGACGCCTGGCCGGACGGCATCGATGCCCGCGTCGTGCTCCGCAGCGGCAGTTACGTCGCGCACGACGACGGCATGTACGCCGCGGTGACGCCGGTCGCCCGGGACGGGTCGGCCGGGCCGGCGTTCGTTGCCGCGATCGAGGTGTGGGCGCATGTGCTGTCGCGTCCGGAGGCCGACCTGCTGGTCGTCGGCGCGGGCCGCCGCGACGTCGCATTCGACGACACGCTACCGATCCCGCTCACGATCCGAGCGCCCGGATCGGCCGCACCGCGGCCGGCGGATCGCCTACGCAGCAGGCGGATCAACGACCAACACCTGATGCTGTCGGTCGATCGCGCCGACCCCGTCGCCGTCGGCGACGTCGTGACATTCGGCGTCTCCCACCCGTGTACGGCGTTCGACAAATGGCGCCGGATCCCCGTCGTCGACGACGACTACCGGGTCCTCGACGTGGTCGACACCTACTTCTGATCCGGCGCCGCGTCGGTCAGCCCGGACTCGCGCAGGGTGATGTTGAGCCGGCCGGACGGCAGGCCGATCGACGGGTCACCCGGGCCAGGCAGCGTCCTGGTCACACCGTGAAAGGCCAGCCGGGAGCACCCGCCGAAGACGACCAGGTCACCGGACTCCAGCTCGACATCGGTCCACGGCCTGTTGCGGTCGACCGTGTTGCCGAGCCGGAAGACGCACGTGTCGCCGAGGCTGAGCGAGACGACCGGCGCGGCACTGCGCTCATCCTTGTCCTGATGCATCCCCATCTTCGCGGCGCCGTCGTAGTAATTCACCAGTGCTACGTCGGGTGCGTAGCTCTGGTCGGGATCGCCGTAGGCGTCGGCGATCGCCCGCCGGCCGAGCGCGGCGAGCCAGCCGGGGAACGCCTTGACCGGCGTGCCGTCATCGGCGGTGCGCGAGTAGCGGTACGGGATCCAGTGCCAGCCCAGGCACACCGTGCTGACCGACATGGTCCCGCCCCGGGGCAGCCGGGTGTGCCGCATCCCGGCCGGCGGCCGCGCCCACTCCCGGCACGCCCGCACCAGCCGGCGCTGCTGGCCGTCGTCCAGCCAGCCCGGCAGGTGTACCGCGCCGGGGGCGAGGTCTGCGCGAGGGCGGGGCAGCAGCGCGGTCATACTCCGAGGCTGCCCGCCCAGCGCCGGTATCGGTGCGCCACGTCCGCCCTTCCGGTCAGTCCTTGCCGAGCGCGTCCCGCAGGTCGCCGACGTGATCCTGGGTCTGCTCCAGCAGCGGCCGCAGCGCCTCGGCGACGTCCGGCAGGCCGAGCTCGTTGGCCTCGGTGTAACGGTCCCGGTAGCGCTGCAGCTGCTTCTCCTCCAGCGCGAGGTCCTGCGCGAGCGCGGCCTCACCGTCGGAAACGCTCTCGATGTGCGGCACCTCTACCGTCGGCGTACCGCCGAGGAAGTCGATCTGGTTGGCCAGCACCTTGGCGTGCTCGAGCTCCTGCGCGAGGTGCTTGGCCAGTTCCTCCACGATGGCGCCGTACTTCGCGCCCTTGATCGTCGCGCTGTGCTGCGTGTACTGGACGATCGACTGGAATTCGGTGCCGAGGTCCTCGTTCAGCGCGTCGATGAGTTCGCTCTTGTCCACGGGGTCTGTCCTCTCGGTGTCAGAAGTTCTGGGTCGGGCCGGTCGGCTCATCGTGGCAGGTGGCCGATCACGCGTGTGCCGCGTCTAGGTCGGCGCGGGTCAGCACCGCGTGCAGGGTCACGTCGCGCTCCGCGAGCGCGGCCGCGCCGCTCTCCTGCCGGTCGATCACGCAGACCGCGTCGGTGACCGTCGCCCCGAGCGCCCGCAGCTCGCGCACCGCGGCCAGCACCGCCCCGCCGCTGGTGACGACATCCTCGATCAGCACGACGGTCCGGCCGCCGACGTCGCAGCCCTCGGCCAGCCGGCAGGTGCCGTACTCCTTGGCCTTCTTGCGCACCAGCACGACGGGGCGGCCGGTGAGCTGGCCGACCATCACCGCGAGCGGCACGCCGCCGAGCTCCAGGCCGCCCAGCAGGTCGGCGCCGGCCGGGACGAGCGGCACCATCGCCTCGGCCACCCGGCGCAGCAGCGCGGGGTCGGACTCGAAGAGGTATTTGTCGAAATACTCGGTGCTGGTCCGACCCGATCGCAGCCGGAACGAGCCGGTCAGCCGGCAGCGAGCGTCGATGTCGGCGGCGAGCGACGAGGTCACGTTCCGATGATGCCGGTGCCCGCTGGGGCCGGCGCGGGCGGGGCCGTGACTACGGTCAGGGCATGGAAACCCGGACTCTCGGCCGCACCGGCCGCACCGTCTCTGTCGTCGGCCTGGGTACCTGGCAGCTCGGCGGCGACTGGGGAGCGGTGGACGAGGACGCCGCGATCGGCGTTCTGCACGCAGCGGCGGACGCCGGCGTGACATTCTTCGACACCGCCGACGTCTACGGCGACGGGCGCAGCGAGCAGCTGATCGGTCGGTTCCGGCGGGAGCGGACCGATGCCACCGTCATGGTCGCGACCAAGATGGGCCGCCGGGCGCCGCTGGACCCGGCCGAGTACACGCTCGAACACTTCCGCGGGTGGATTGACCGGTCCCGCGCCAACCTCGGCGTCGACACGCTCGACCTGGTTCAGCTGCACTGCCCGCCGACGCCGGTGTACTCCCTCAACCAGGTGTACGACGCGCTGGACCAGCTGGTGTCCGAGCAGCGGATAGCGGCGTACGGCGTGAGCGTCGAGACCTGCGACGAGGCGCTCACCGCGATCGCCCGGCCGGGTGTCGCGAGCGTGCAGATCATCTTCAACGCGTTCCGGCAGAAGCCCCTGGACGCCGTGCTGCCGGCCGCCGAGGCCGCCGGCGTCGGCATCATCGCGCGGGTGCCACTGGCCTCCGGGCTGCTGACGGGCCGGTACGACCACGACACAACGTTCGCCGCCGATGACCACCGGACGTTCAATCGGGACGGGCAGTCCTTCGACGTGGGCGAGACCTTCGCCGGCGTCGACTTCGACACCGGCGTCGATGTCGCGCGGGAATTCTCCGCGCTGGCGCCGGCCGGATCGACGCCGGCGCAGGCGGCGCTGCGCTGGGTGAGCGACCAGCCGGGGGTGACGACCGTGATCCCGGGGGCCCGCAATGCCGAGCAGGCCCGCGCCAACGCCGCCGCGGCCGACTCCGAATCCCTGCACCGGGCGGCTCACAACGCCGTCCGGGCGCTCTACGACGAGCGGATCCGCCCGCTGGTGCATGACCGCTGGTAACGAAGCGACGCCCTCAGCGGGGCCGATGCCACCCGAAGCGGAGTCATAGCGCCCGCGCGGGCCGGAGACGCGACGCTACTGCAGTGGGAACGGCGACTGCGCCCACCACGGCTCGGCCGACGGCTGCACGCTGCGGACCCATTTCACCCACCAGAACCCCCTGCGCCCGGGCGCGACCAGTCGCACCGGCCCGCCGTGCCCGGCCGAGAGCGGCGCGCCGGCGACGTGGGTGACGAGGTAGAGCCGTTGCAGGTCGCCGGCGGGCAGCCGGCGGCGGTATCCCGTCTCCGACACGACGTCGACGCTGCGCGCGCCGGGCGGCGGTGAGATCAGCCGGTCCAGCCGGACGCCGCGCCACTCCTGCTCGGCGTACCAGCCGCCAGTGCAGTCGAGCACGCCGTGCACCGTGTCGGTGCCCGCCGCGAGGTCGGCGTAGGCGACCGACCGGCCCGCGACGGCGACGCTCCAGGATGCGGCGTCGAGGACCGGCACCGGGTCGGTGAACCACTGCGTCACCGGCATCGCGGCCGGCACGCCGGATCCCGCCTCGACCGAACCGGTGGGCCGCGACGGGTGACCGAGCGCGCGGGCAAGGCCGTAGACACCGCCGTACGCCGCCACCGACCCTGCCGTGACACCCGCCGCGCGCAGCAGGTTGCGGCGCTGCAGGTCCAGCCGCCGCGGCCGCTGGCGGCGGCCCCAGGCGTGCGCCGCGAGCAGCGGTACGGCGAGGGCGCCGGCGCCGACGTGCATGCCCAGAGCGGTCACTCCGAGCACCGGGTGATAGCCGGTCAGCGCGTAGCCGACGCCGCCCGCGACGGCGAGCAGCACCAGACCGCCGAGCAGCGCGCCGACGACGTGCCGCCCGGTCGAGCCGCGCCGCAGCCCGCGGCGGACGATGACCGACTTCCACGGCACCAGCGTCAGGATGGCCAGGCCCGCGGCGCCGTGCGCGATCGCGATGGCCGTCGCCCAGCCCGGCGTACCGGTCCCGTAGGCCAGGACACCCGTCGTCAGGGCAGCGGCGAGCAGGCAGAGCAGCGCGAGATTCGTCCCCCGCCCGGGGCGTCGTGCGGCGCTCACCACCACAGTGTGCGGCAGGCGCCGCCGCGCGCCCGCGGCCGGTTACGTGACCCGGGCGAGGAAGTCCTGGGTACGCCGGTGCTGCGGATTCTCGATCACCGCGTGCGGGTGACCGGCCTCGACGACCGCACCGTCATCCATGAAGACCAGTGAATCGCCGACGTCGCGGGCGAATCGCATCTCGTGCGTCACCACGACCATGGTCATCCCGCTCTCGGCGAGCTCGCGCATCACCGCGAGCACATCGCCGACGAGCTCCGGGTCAAGCGCCGACGTCGGCTCGTCGAAGAGCATCCGCGCTGGATTCATCGCGAGCGCCCGGGCGATCGCGACCCGCTGCTGCTGGCCACCGGAGAGCTGGCGTGGATAGGTCTGCTCACGATGCTCCAGGCCGACCCGCTCGAGCAGCACGCGGGCCCGGGTCACCGCCACCGCCTTGGACTCCCGCTTGACC
>JBPCOR010000194.1:0-6704 GCA_051000035.1 Mycobacteriales bacterium
CTCCGGTGACGTGACAGCGACCGGCGTCCGGACGGCGGACGTTACGGCGAGCGCCGACAGCGGCAATGTCGAGGTGTCCTTCGACAGCGCGCCGATGCGGGTGAAGGCACGTGCCGACTCCGGTGACGTCACCGTCGAGGTACCCCGCGGGTTTGCGACCTACCGGGTCCAGCAGTCGACAGATTCGGGAACGACCTCGTCCACCGTCCCCGACAGCGGCACCGCTGACCGGACCATCGACGCACAGACCGGCTCCGGCGACGTCACGGTGCGCTACCCGCAGTAGGTGCCCGCGTCATATGCGAGTTGTAGAGCTGGTGCATGCGGATTCGCATGCCCTGGTGCGAACACGCATGTTATCCTGGAAGGCGTGTCCAAGACTGTGCAGATTCGCGACTTGGACGACGACGTCTATGCGGGCCTGGTCCGGCGCGCCGCCGAAGCCGGCGTCAGCGTGCCCGAGCTGCTACGCATCGAGGCCGCACGCTTGGCGGCACGACCCAGCGTTCAGGAGTGGCTGACGCGCACCCAGCGGCGTTCCTCTGCGCTCGGGCGCGCCGAGGTCCTGGCGGTGCTCGACGAGCATCGCGGAGCGTGGCCCGATGTTGGTGGTTGACGCGTCCTGCCTGTGTGAGGTGCTGATCGGGTCGCCGGGGAGCGAGGCGATCCGCCACCGGCTGGCCGCAGACGCCGATCACGCCGCCCCACACGTCGTCGACGTCGAGGTCTTCGGCGTCGTCCGGCGCGAACACCTGCGCGGACGCCTGGATCGCACCGAGGCCGCCCAAGCGGTCGAGGACCTCCGGGCCTGGCCAGGCGAGCGCTTCGGTCACCGCCTCCTACTCTCCCGGGCCTGGCAGCTACGAGACACCCTACGTGGCTGGGACGCGATGTACGTGGCGCTGGCCGAGGCGATGGATGCGGTCCTTGTCACCACCGACCGTCGGCTCGCCGGAGCAACCGGACCCGCCTGCCGGATCGAGGCCATCGACGCTCGGTAGGTCACGGCGCCGGCACATCGGTGCGGCAACAGCAGCCGCCGGATTGGTCCCGCGTCGCTGCCGATGCGTCAGCTGACCGCCGGGATCAACACTCACTGAACGCGCCGTCCCGGTCGGCATCTAGCGCGCTAGCCCCGCCGCCTCGCGCGACGCATGGGATCAGCCCCGGCGATTACGGTCTTACCATGACTCACAAGAGCCGCGTGGCGTACATCGTCATCGACTGCGCTGATCTGGAACGGGCGGCGCAGTTCTGGAGCGCCGCGGTCGGCGGCCCCATCGATGTGGACCAGTCATTCGGTGATGGCATCTACCGCATCGTGAGACTCCCCGACAGCGACATCCGGCTGCTCATGCAGCTGGTGCCGGAGGACAAGGCCACGAAGTCCCGGGTACACATCGACATCGAGAGCTCGGACGTCGAAGCGGAGGTCGCCCGCCTGGTCGAGCTGGGCGCTCGCAGGCAGACGCTCGTCGATGAGAGGGATGTGCGGTTCTGGGTATTAGAAGACCCGTTCGGCAACGAGTTCTGCGTTGTCGGGACCAACTTTTCCGCGCTGCTCGAGCGGCGACCGGAGTGGTAGCTGCCTGGTAATGCGGGGCCCCCGCAGTTACGGCGTCGAGGCGAGGAACTTCGGCGCGTGCCGCACGTGGGTGCCCTGCTCGAACGAGTACGCCAGGCCGATCAACTTCGGCTCCTGCCAGCGTGACGCCATGAATGACAGGCCGACCGGAAGCTCATCGGCGTAACCCATCGGCGCCGTCACGTCCGGGTAGCCCGCCACCGCGGCCGGCCCCGAGCTCGCCAGCAGGAAGTGATCGCCGTTGGTGAGGTCAGTCGTCCAGGCCGGGCTGTTGGTCGGCGCCACGATCGCGTCGAGGTGGTATTTCGCCATCGTCTCGTCGATCGACCGCCGGGCCAGACCGGTCGCCGTCCGCCGGGCCTTCTGATACCCGGGGTCGGCGAGACTACCGCTCGTCGCCTGCGCGGCGAGGAACACCTCCTGCCCGAAATACGGCATCTCCCGCGCGGCGTGCGCCCGGTCGAAGGCGATCAGCCCGGCGAGGTCGGCCGGATGCCTGCCGCCGAGCTTGGCGAGATAGGCGTTGATGTCGTGCTTGAACTCCACGTTCAGCGCGGTCGTCTCGTTCGCACCGATGGTCGACTGGTATGGCAGGTCGACGGTCACGGTCGTCGCACCGAGCTGGTGCAGCCGCGTCGCGGTGCGCGCGAGGATCGCGTCGGTCTCGTTGCTCACGCCGGCACAGCAGGACTTCCAGACGCCGAGCCGCACTCCCTTCAGCGAGCCGGCCCGCAGGAATCGGGAGTAGTCGGCGTAGGAGTGGCCCCTGCTGGCGGCGGTCGCCGGGTCGGCCCGGTCGACCCCGGTGAGCACGCCGAGCGTGACCGCGGCGTCGGTGGCGTTGCGGGCGATCGGCCCCGCCGTGTCCTGCTCGGCGCTGATCGGCACGATGCCGGTGCGGCTGAGCAGCCCGAGCGTCGGCTTGATGCCGACGTCACCGTTGGCGCCCGACGGGCAGACGATCGAGCCGTCGGTCTCGGTGCCGATCGCGACGGTCGCCAGGTCCGCCGCCGCCGCCGCAGCCGACCCCGCGCTGGAGCCGCACGGGTTGCGATCCAGTGCGTAGGGGCTGTTGGTCTGCCCGCCGACCGCACTCCAGCCGCTGGATGACTGGGTGGAGCGGAAGTTGGCCCACTCGGACAGATTCGCCTTGCCGAGGATGATCGCGCCTGCCTTGCGCAGCTTCGTCACCAGGAACGCGTCGGAGCTGGGCCTGGCCCGCGCGAGTGCCAGCGAGCCGGCCGTGGTCGCCTCGGCATCGTGGGTGCCGACGTTGTCCTTGAGCAGCACCGGAATCCCATCGAGCTTGCTGCGCAGATGGTTGGCGCGCCGAGCCCGGTCACTCGCCGCTGCCTCGCTCAGGGCGGCCGGGTTCGTGGTGACTACGGCATGCAGCTCGGGATTGAGCCGGCGGATGCGGTTCAGGTAGTACGTCGTGAGCTGGCGCGAGGTGAGTCGTCCCGCGTTCATCGCCTGCTGCAGCTGCGGAATCGTCGTCGTATCGAGGTTTATGCCACCGGGCCCGCGGGTGTCGGTGATGGGAGCCGGCGGCGCGGCGGCCTGGCTGCCGGTGACCCCGCTGGAGACCAACGCGGCTCCGGCCATCGCAGCGGCTAGCGTCACCGCCGAGATGATCCGCGCGGTGGTGCGATGAGTTCGTCTCATAGCTGGTCTCCTGCCGGATCGTGCGGTGCCGTCGGGTTGACCTAAGCGCCCCCAACGGCACCCGGTCAACCGTCTCCGGCGCGTCAACCGCCGCCGACTGGGCACTTGCGCGCACGTCGAGCTGGTGGGCCGGCGAGGCAGGCGTACCGGGGCTGAGATTCGGCCCGATTCAGGAGAGCGCCTTCACCGCAGCCGACAGCTCGGCGATGCCGGCCTTTGCGTCGGTGAAGAACATGCCGGTCTTGGGGTTGGCGTAGAGGTCGTTGTCGATGCCGGCGTAGCCGGGGGCCATCGACCGCTTGATGACGACGATGCTCTTCGCCGCGTCGACGTCGAGAATCGGCATGCCGGAGATCGCCGTACCGTTTCGCCGGGCGGCCGGGTTGGTGACGTCGGTGGCGCCCACGACCAGCGCGACGTCGGTCTGCGGGAACTCCGGGTTGACCTCCTCCATCTCCTTCAGCTGCGGGTAGGGCACATTCGCCTCGGCGAGCAGCACGTTCATGTGCCCCGGCATCCGGCCGGCCACCGGGTGGATGGCGTAGGCGACGGTGACTCCGCGCGCGGCGAGCAGGTCGGCAAGGCCGCTGATCTCGTGCTGCGCCTGCGCGGCGGCCAGGCCGTAGCCGGGCACGATCAGCACCCGGGCGGCATAGGCGAGCTGGATCGCGATGTCGTCGGCCGACACCTCCCGGACCGATACGCCGTCGGCCCCCGTCACCGCTGCCGCGGCGTCCACGGTGCCGAACCCGCCCACCATGATATTGCCGATCGAGCGGTTCATCGCGTCGGCCATCAGCCGGGTGAGGATCGTCCCGGATGCGCCGACGAGGGCCCCACCGATGATCAGCGCCGAGCTCTCGATCACGAATCCGGCCATCGCGACGGCGGTGCCGGTGAAGGCGTTCAGCAGCGAGATGACCACGGGCATGTCGGCGCCGCCGATCGGCAGCACCATGGTGACCCCGAAGACCAGCGCCGCCAGTACGACGACGACCAGCACCCATAGGTTCAGCCGTCCGGTCATCAGATAGATCGCGCCGGCAACCGTTACCAGCGCCACCAGCGACGTCACGGCGCGGCCGCCCGGCACCGGGATCGGCTTGCCCGACACGATGCCCTGCAGCTTGCCGGCCGCGATCAGCGAACCGGAGAAGGTCACCGCACCGATTACGACGTCCAGGGCGGTCGTGACGCCGATCCGCACCGGCACGCTCGACACGCCCGCGTGGTGTGCCGTCACGACGTCGGCAATCGCGACGAGCGCGGCAGCCCCGCCGCCGACGGCGTTGAAGATGCTGACCAGCTGCGGCATCGCGGTCATCGCGACCCGCCGGGCGCCGAGCAGTCCCGCCATGGTGCCGACCGCGATGCCGGCGAGCATCACCACCCAGCCGGCCGCGCTGATCTCCCCGCCGTGGATCACCGCGATGAGCGTGATCACGATGGCGGCGACCATGCCGCCGGCCGAGACCTGGTTTCCGCGCCGTGCCGTTGCCGGTGAATTCATCAGGTGCAGGCCGAGCACGAAGCAGACCGCCGCGGCCAGGTAGACCAGCCGGACCGCGGTGTCGAACCCGCTCACTTCTTCGACCCCGGGTCGTCCGTGCCGGGCGGACGCGGCCGGCGGCGGAACATCTGCAGCATCCGGTCGGTCACGACGTACCCGCCGGCGACGTTCATCGCCGCGAACGCCAAGGCGACGAAGGCCAGGATGTAGCCGGCCACCGAGTGTGCGCCGGCCGCGATCAGCATCGCGCCCACGATGACGACGCCGTGGATGGAGTTGGCGCCGGACATCAGCGGCGTATGCAGCGTCGCGGGGACCTTGCTGATCACCTCGAAGCCGACCAGTACGGCGAGCACGAAGACCGTAATATCCGACAGCAGACCGGAACTCACGACGTGACCGCTTCGGTTTCGACGAGCGCCGGGTGCACGACGCGCCCCTCGTGGGTGACGACCACCCCGCGGGTGATCTCATCGTCGAGGTCGATCACCAGCGCGCCGTCGGCGATCAGGTGCAGCAGCAGGGCGCTGAGGTTGCGGGCGTACGCCGCCGACGCCGCGCCGGGCACGGTCGCCGGCAGGTTGCCGGCCCCGATCACCGAGACGCCGCCGTCGGTGACCACCGTCTCGTCGGGTCGCGAGCCCTCGACGTTGCCGCCGAGTGCGCTCGCGGCCAGATCGACCAGCACCGACCCGGGTTTCATCCTGGCGACCACGGCGGCGGTTACGAGCAGCGGCGGCTTGCGGCCGGGGACCTGTGCGGTGGTGATGACGACGTCGTGCCGGGCGATGTGATCGGCGAGTTCCTCCTGCTGGGCACGCTGCTCGTCGGCCGAGAGCTCCCGGGCATATCCGCCTTCCCCGGCGCCCCCCCGCACCGAGGTCAGCTCGATGAACGTCGCTCCGAGCGACTCGACCTCGCCACGGGTCTGCGGGCGGACGTCGTACGCCGAGACGTTGGCACCGAGCCGCCGGGACGTGCCGATCGCCTGCAGGCCGGCGACGCCGGTGCCGAGAACGAGCACGGTGGCCGGCCGCGCCGTACCCGCCGCCGTGATGAGCATCGGGAAATACCGCGCGTACGCCGTCGCCGCGACCAGCGCCGCCTTGTATCCGGCGACGCTCGCCTGCGAGGACAGCGCATCCATGGTCTGCGCCCGGGACAACGTGCGCGGCAGGCCGTCCAGGCTGATCGCCGTGACTCCCGCGGCGGCGCAGGCGTCGACCATCGTGCGGTCGGTCAGCGGCCGCAGCAGCCCGACGAGCGCCTGACCGGACCGCAGTTGCCCGAGCAGTCCGGCATCGGCCGGCCCGAGCATCGCGACGATGTCCGCTGCCGCGAGGACCTCCTGTGCTCCGGCGACGGTTGCGCCGGCGTCGGCGTATGCGGCGTCGGGATGACTCGCCGCGATTCCGGCGCCCCTCTCGACGACAACGGTCGCACCGGCGCCGGTCAGCCTGGTGACGACCTCGGGCACAACGGCGACCCGACGCTCACCGCGCGCGCGCTCGGCCAGCACCCCGATCGTGAGCGCCATGCAGCCTCCGTCGCGGCGGACGTGTGCGCGATCCCGTCCGGCGCACGTGCGGGGAAGCCTACGGTGCGAGACCGCGCAGGACGAGGACCCGAGCCGTGGTGCCGACCGGGTTGGCGGGCACGGGACCGTTGCGCACCCGGATGTCGTTTGTCGGCACGGTCGCCCGGACGACCGCCGCGACAAACGACGGACGCAGTCGTGACTGCCGGCGGCAGGCACCGCCCCGGGCGACGACCATCAACCGCGGAGCACGCACACCACGATCGATTGTCGGCACGGTCGCCCGGACGGCCGCCGCGACAAACGACGACGCAGTCGTGACTGCCGCGAGTACGCTTTCTCCGGTCATAGTCACTGAGGGTGAGACCGCGCCGGCAATTTGGAAATCTTGTGCTGATTGGTTGAAC
>JBPCOR010000195.1:0-4681 GCA_051000035.1 Mycobacteriales bacterium
GCGCCCTCGCCGATGCCGTGGACGACGCGGGACAGCCGGGCGCGCACCGCCAGGCCGACCCTGATGGCCAGTCGCAACGGCAGATAGCCCGCGCCGGCGTACCGGCGGGACAGGTAGCGGTAGGCACTGCGGTGGTGCTCGAGGACCATCGCGGCCGGCGCCTTGCGGGTGGCATGCCCGCCGGTGTGACCGACGACGACGGACGGCACGTAGACACACGTCCAGCCCGCGCTGCCGAGCCGCTCGCACAGGTCGAGATCCTCGAAGTACATGAAGTACGACGGATCGAAGCCCTCGACCGAGCAGAACGCATCCCGCCGCAGCAGCAGGCAGGAGCCGGACAGCCAGCCCACCGGTCCCTCGGCCGGTGAGCCCTGCTCCCGCCGGTAGGACCGGGTCCACGGGTTCGAGGGCCACCACCAGCCGAGCAGCGCATGCGCGATGCCGCGCCCGAGCGACGGGATCGCCCGCGCCGACGGGTAGAGATCGCCGTTGGCGGTGATGATCGCCGGGCCGATCGCGCCGGCTTTGGGCCATCGCGCGGCCGCCGCCAGCAGCCCGTCGATGGAGCCCGGTCGCCATTCCACATCGGGATTGGCGACCACGACCCAGTCGCTCGCTGTCTGTGCGACACCGACATTGGCGGCGGCGCCGAAGCCGATGTTAGCCCCGGTCCGCAGCAGCGTCACACCGTCGGCTCGGGCGGCCTTCTCCGGTTCGCCGTCCGTGGAACCGTTGTCGGCCAGGGTCACGGCGTAGCGGCACGTGGTCGCGGTGGCGAGCGTCGACATGAACGTCGGCAGCGATTCGCCCGGGGAATACGTCACCGTGACGACGCCGAGCGGCGGGCCGCAGTCCGCGGCGGCCGCGCCGGGCAGGCCGCCCTCGCGGGGTACGTCGGGCAACGGCTCAGCCGCTGACGGCGCGCGCATAGGACGCGAGGTGCGCCTCGGCGCTGGCCGCCCAGGTGAATTCCCCGGCCCGGTTGACCGCCGCCTCGGCGAGCGCCTGCCGGCGCGGCTCGTCATCCAGCAGCGCGGCGAGATTGACCGCGATCGAGTCTGGGTCACCCTCGGTGTAGGCAACCGCATCCCCGCCGACCTCGGGCAGCGACAACCGCGGCGTCGTCAGCACCGCGGTGCCGCATGCCATCGCCTCCAGCACCGGCAGCCCGAAACCCTCGCCGTGGCTGGGATAGGCGGCGATGATCGCTCCGCCGAGGAAACCACGCAGGTCGGTGAAGCGCAGGTAGCCCGGCCGGATCACCCGCAGCTGCGGCGGCACGTCGGTCACCGCGCCATCGATGGCGTCGTCCCAGCCGCTGCCGCCGGCGAGCACCAGCGCGGGCGGCTCGGGCCGGTCCACGACCGCCTTGACCCAGCCCTTGATCAGGCTCGGGACGTTCTTGCGCGGTTCCAGGGTGCCGAGAAAGGCGATATATGCCGACCCGCGCAATCCCAGCCGGGCCTGCACGCGCTGCGTCTCGGTCGGGTCCGGGACGTGGAAGATGCTGCGGTCGACGCCGTGGTAGGCGACGTCGATGCGGGTCGAGTCGGCGGCGAGCACCCGCACCAGCTCATCGCGGGTCGCCTTCGACGGCACGATGCAGCGGGTGGCCCGGTGCAGCGCGGTCTTGGTCGCCGACCGAAAGAACGGCGCCTTGATGGCGGGAATCAGCTCCGGCTGGGTGAAGAACGTCACGTCGTGGATCGTCACGACGCTGGGCAGCCCCAGTCGCAGCGGCATCGTGTAGTGCGGCGAGTGCACGACCTTCGCACCCACCTGCTGGGCGACCATCGGCAGGCTGGTCTGCTCCCAGGCCAACCGGGCCGGCCGGTGCGCGATCGCGGCCGGGCCGGGCAGGATCGTGGCATCCGGCGCCATCCGGCCGAATCGTTCGGCGTCGGACCGCTGGCAGGCTACGGCGATATCGGCGCCCATCGTGCCGAAAGCGGCGATAAGTCCGTCGACATAGCGCCCGACACCGCCCCGGTCAGCGGGGACTGCGGTTGCATCGACGAGCACGCGCGGCGCGCTGCCTGGCACTGTGCTCCTTCTTGTCGGCTTTCAACGTTCTTCGCCAGCCTACGCCCGACCGGTCAGCCGCACCGGGCATCCCGGCGGCCTGTCGCGGCCGGTCAGCCAGGGCCGGCCGGGCTCAGCACAGATCGGCGTACAGCCGCCACAGCGCGCGGGCGGACTCCGTCCACGAATAGGCCCGCGACCGCTGCCTGCCACCCGAAGCGAGCCGCTCGCGCAGGCCGGCGTCGGCGCAGACCTCGGCCAGCGCCCGGGCGAGGGCCGGAGCGTCGTCGCGGCGGACGACGTACGTCGCGCCACCGCCGACCTCGGCGAGGGCCGGAGCGTCGGAGCTGACCACCGGCGTACCGCTCGCCATCGCTTCGAGCACCGGCAGGCCGAAACCCTCCGCACGGCTCGGCGCGACCAGCGCGGTCGCCCGGTGCAGCAGCACGGCGCGGTCGGCGTCGTCGACCCGGCCCAGGGCCCGGACCCGATCCGGTGCGACGCCGTGCCGCGCGGCCAGCCCGTCGACGTCGACCCCGCCCCAGCCGCGCGGGCCGGCGACCAGCAGCGGCAGCGGCGGCGCGCCCGGCTAGGCCAGCGCAGCGATCAGCACGTCCAAACCCTTGCGCGGCTCCACCGTCGCGAGTGCCAGCCAGTAGCCACCGGCCGGGAGCCGCATCCGCTCCGCCCGGGCAGCAGCGTCGGCCGGCAGCCCGATGTCGGCGCCGACCCCGAGGCCGATGACGCGCAGCCGGTCACCGAGCCCGAGGAGCCGGTCCAGCTGCTCGCCCATGGCGTTGCTCGGTACGACGACGGCGTCGGCCTCCCGCGCCGCGACGGCCGCCATCCGCCGGTGCCAGCTGACTCCACGCGGCGTGAGCGTCTCCGGGTGCGACCACGGGACGGTGTCATGGATGGTCACGACCAGCGCCGAGCGTCGCCTGGGCGGCAGGAGCGGCGTCGTCGCGTGGACCACATCGACGCCGGTCGGAGCCGGGCCGCGGCGATGCTCCCAGGCGAGGGTGAGACCCCGGCGCGGCAACGGCAGCCGGTGTGGCCCGCTCGCGCCCGCGACTCGCGCGGCGTCGGCGTCGCGGTGCCACGCCGTCCAGATCGACACCTGATCGCCCGGCGCGGCGGTCGCCACCAGGCTCGCGCCGACCTCACCGGCGTACCGGCCGGTCCCACCCGGCACCGGCGCGAGCCGCTGCTCGGCGATCAGCCCGACCCGCACCGGCTCATCCTGTCCCGGTCCGCTCGTCGAGCATGGTCACGGTGGGGGCTCCTCGCTGTCGGCACCCACTATTCGAGAGCGTCGGGGTCGGGCTCCGTTCGGATCACGCTCGACGGTGGGGCTTGCCGGCGACCGTGGCCGGGTCTGGTCTCCGCCACATTACGGCGTGCTCGAGTGCCGCGCCGCCCGCTGCTGTGCGCCGCCGGGCGCCCCGGGCCATACGATCGACGGCGTCCCGTCCGGACCCGACCGAGGATGACGATGAGCCGTTCGACTGACGCCCGCGCCCGGTCCATGCGCGTTGCCACCGACGTCGCCCGGCGGCTGCCGCCGGTCGCGCGGGTCATCGACGAGCGCAACCACTACGCGGCGGAGATTCAGCGACTCAAGAGCGAGCTCGCCGAGGCCGAGACCCAACTGCGCGCCGCCTCGAGCACCGACGACGTAGCACCGCTCTACCCGCCGGGCCACTTCTACTCCCCGCTGCCCGATCTGGCCGAGATCGAACGCGACCACGGCCGGGTCTTCGCCGACCGTGAGTCCTTCCCCGGCATCGACCTGCGCACTGATGCGCAGCTGCGGCTCGCCGCCGAGATCGCCGACGCGACACGCGACCAGCCGTTCCAGGACCGCCCCAGTGACGGGCCGCGGTACTACTTTGGCAACGACTACTTCGGCTACGGCGACGCCGTCGTGCTGCACGGCCTGCTGCGGATGTGGCGGCCGGCGCGGCTGATCGAGGTGGGTTCGGGATTCTCCTCGGCACTCATCCTCGACACCGACGACCGGTACCTCGGCGGCTCGGTGCAGATGACCTTCATCGACCCCTACCCCGACCGCCTGCAGTCGCTGCTGCGCCCCGAGGAGCGGGCCGACGTCGTGCAGAAACGCGTCCAGGACGTCGATCCGAAGGTCTTCGGCACGCTCGGGCCCGGCGACATGCTCTTCATCGACTCCAGCCACGTCGCCAAGGTCGGCAGCGACGTGCTGTTCCTGCTGCTGGACGTCCTGCCCGAGCTGCCGGCCGGCGTGCACGTGCACATCCACGACATCGGCTGGCCGTTCGAGTACTCCCCCGCCTGGGTCTTCGAGGGGCGGGCGTGGAACGAGACCTACCTGCTGCATGCGCTGCTGGTCAACAACGAACACCTGCGGATCATCTGGTTCGCCGACTACCTGTCGATCCACCACCGCGATCAGGTCGCGGAGCTACTACCGATCTGGGGTCGTAACACCGGCACCAGCATGTGGCTCGACACCGCCTGACGCACACGGCAGCGGCGGGTAATCCAGGTCGCCGAGCCGATGCCGGGCCGCGACCGGCCCGCTCGGGCCTGCCCCGCCCGTCGCCGCGCCCGGTGCGGGCAACGACGCTATCGTCTCGATCGCCTCGACCGTCGCGGCCCGAAGCGAGTTGACCGC
>JBPCOR010000214.1:0-13468 GCA_051000035.1 Mycobacteriales bacterium
GTCCTACATCCGCGTGGCCTCCAGCACCCCACACTGGCGCCGCCGGTCACCGCGGATCGTCAACGAGAGCTGATCGCGCGCTCGGCGCAGCGGCTCAGCCCACGACTCACCGACGAGCTCGCAGACGTCGGCTACTCCCAGATGAGCATGGATCGCCCGGCCTGCGCACTCCTCGACCACGTAGCGACCCGCCAGGTCGGCTACTGCCTCGTCGCCCGGGTGGGCCGGTTCCCCGCGGCCCGGAGAACTCCGCCGAGGTCGACGAGCCCCTGTCTGACGCCGGGGTCGCGATCGTGGTCGCCGCGAACCACACCGGCGAACCGCCATGGCGACCCCTGTATCGGCGATCACGACGCCAGTTGCTTCGTCGTCGCTCGCCGTGCACGTGCCCGCATGACGACCGCGCGCCTGCCCGGCGCCCGGCGCACCGTCGGATCACCGACGCCAAGATGCGAACCGACCGCGCGAAGCGACCAGCTTCGGCGTAGAGCCTCACCGCCTCGTCACCAACCTACGAGGGTCCACCCGACCCGAGTTGCCCGAAAGGCAGCTGATGGGAGCGGCCCCTGGCTAAGCGACGCCGGCCGCGGGACGCTGCTGTGCGCTCCGGGCTCTCGGGAGGGGGGGCAGCACGGCGACCTCTCAAGCCGCCGCGGGTTGGTGGTGATGGCTGTGACGGCGCTACGGACGACGATGGCGGCCTTGTCGCGGCAGGGCACAGCGATCCGATCGCTCACCACTTACTCATCACAAACCACCGGCCACTAACCGGAGGTTATCCGATACACTCGGCGGAAGGAGACGTCCGGTTTTCTTGAAGTACTCAAGCGATTCCACAAGATCCCAGGAAAGAGACGGACCTGGCGAGGATGCCAAAATCCTACGCTGCGTCGCCGGTTCAAATCCGGCCTCCGCTACGTCGGGTTCCAGGACCCTCGCCCGCGCCGGGTGGTCGAGTCGGGTGGGTGATCGGCAGGTCGGCCCGCGGTCGGCTACCCTCGACCGGACGGATGCCGGCCCCGGTGCCAGCCAGGCGGTTTCCGAAATCCAGTTCGCTTCGTGTGAGAGGCTCCGACCGTGGCAGGCAACGACGTACGTCCGAAGATCACTCTTGCCTGCCAGGAGTGCAAGAACCGCAACTACATCACCCGCAAGAACCGGCGCAATGACCCGGACCGGGTCGAGCTGAAGAAGTTCTGCCCGCACTGCCGCAAGCACCCGGCTCACCGCGAGACCCGCTGACCGTCGCGGCGGTGGCGTTCGATCCGGCCTGCGCCGGTCGCAGCTACCCACCCGGACCGGTCTATGAGGTCGGGCGGGAGAAGATCCGGGAGTTCGCCGACGCGATCGGTGCCGCCGATCCGGCGTATCACGACCCGGCGGCTGCGCGCGCGCTCGGGCATCCCGACGTCATCGCCCCGCCGACCTTCGCCATCGTGGTGACCTTCGCCGCGAGCCGCGCGGCGATCGAGGATCCCGCCGTCGGCCTGGACTACTCCCGGGTCGTGCACGGTGAGCAGCGTTTCGTCGCGGCGCGGCCGATCCACGCGGGTGACCGGCTCGTCGGTGTCACCACGATCGAACGCGCCCGCCGGGTCGGTGGCAACGACATGCTGACCACCCGCTGCGATGTGAGCACCGTAGCGGGCGAGCATGTCGTCGCGGCGTATTCGACGCTCGTCGCCCGCGCCCCGGCGGCCGCGTCGTGACCCGCTTGCGCGGCCACGACGGCGTCTCGGTCGGCGACCCGCTTCCCGCCCTGGACATCCGGGTGCAGCGGGCCGACCTGGTGCGGTACGCCGGCGCATCCGGTGACTTCAACCCGATCCACTGGAACGAGCGGGTGGCCCGATCGGTCGGCCTGCCCGACGTGATCGCGCACGGCATGTTCACCATGGCCGCGGCCGCCCGCGTCGTCACCGACTGGGCCGGTGACCCAGGATCCGTCGTCGAGTACGGCGTGCGCTTCACCCGGCCGGTCCCGGTGCCCGACCCGGACGGCACGACGGTCCGGGTGACCGGCGAGGTGACCGGCAAACGCGACGACCGCACGGTCGTCGTCACCCTGACCGCCACCTGCGGCGCGGAGAAGGTGCTGGCGTCGGCCCGGGCCACCGTACGACTGGCCTGACCGATGCGCCCGACCGCCCGGGCGGACCGCGGACGTATCGCGCCGGCCCGCGGACGTGTCGCGCCGATCCGGTGCGTGGCGGCCGCGCTCACCGCTCTTGCCCTGCTCGCCGCCTGCTCCGACCCGACGGCCGATCACCACCACGCCCCGCACCGGCAGCCGAGCCGGCCGGGCGACGGCGCCTCGGCGACCCCGTCGGACTCGGCAACCGTCGCGAGCCCGCCACCATGCCGGGCGACCTATCGAGCGCCGGCCCCGCATCGGCCGCGGGTGCGACTGCGCTTCGACGTCGCGCCGGGCCTGGCGACGGTGACCGGCACCGAACACGTCGTCCTCACTCCCGATCTGCCCGTCCGCGAGATGGTGTTCCGGCTCACCGCGAATACCCCGTCGTCGTACCTGTCGGGCAGTTCGATCACGGTCACGAGCGCGCGGGTCGACGGCGCGCCGGTGCGCCGGACATTCGACTTGGACGGAGCCGTTCCCACCAGTCAGGGCGGGCTGCTCCGGCTCCGGCTCCCGCGGCCGGTGCCGGCCGGGCATCCGGTCACCGCCGACCTGTCCTTCGCCCTCACGCTGGGCGGCGCCGGTTTCGACCGGTTCGGGCGCGCCCACGGTGTCGCGTGGTGGGGCAGCGGTCAGCCGCTGCTCGCCTGGGAGGACGGCGTCGGCTGGCACACCGAGCCGCTCGCCCAGATTCCGGCGGAGAGCGCGACCAGCGAGGCGGCTGACACGGACCTGCAGGTCACCGCCCCGGCCGCCGACACCGTGATCGGCACCGGGCACCTCCTCGCGGCGCCGGCCCGTGATGATCGCCGGACCTGGCGGTCGACGGAGCCGGCCGCCCGGGACGTCGTCGTCACCGTCGGCAGGCTGGCCGCCAGCTCGGTGGACGTCGGCGGCACCCGCGTCACGGTGGCGTCGTGGCGGTCCGGCGAGCTGACCCGGCTGCGCGCGCTGCAGGCCCGGGCGGTCCGCGCGCTGACCGCGCTGTACGGCCCGTTCCCCTTCCGCACGCTCGATGTCACCAGCCTGCCGACCGACGGCGGCGGAATCGAGTACCCGGCGGCGATCCTGCTGGCGGGTGTCGGCAGCTCCGTGCTGACGCACGAGACCGCGCATCAATGGTTCTACGCCATGGTGGGTGACTCGCAGGCCCGCGATCCGTGGCTGGACGAGGCGTTCGCCGAATTCTCCGAGCGCCTCGTCGACGGCCACCTCAGGACCGCAGCGCTGACCGGCCGCGCACCCGTCGGGGGGTCGCTGCGGTCCTGGGGCAGCGACAGTGCGGCCTACTACGCCACGGTCTACGGCAAGGGCGCCGCGATGCTCACCGCTGCCCGCCGGGCCGCGGGCGCGGCGCCTTTCGATGCCGCGCTGCGCTGCTACCTGCGGGTCCGGGCCTGGACGATCGCCCGGCCGGACGATGTTCGGGACGCATTCGGCCGGCTGCCGGCGGTGCTCGCGGTACTGACGCGCGCCGGCGCCATCGGGTGACCGGCCCGGGTGCGCCTACTCGGCGAAGAGCCGCTGCAGCCGCCGGATTCCCTCGATGATCTGCTCGTCGCCCAGGGCGTAGGACAGGCGCAGATAGCCCGGCGTGCCGAAGGCCTCACCGGGCACCACCGCGACCTCGGCCTCCTCGAGCATCAGCTCGGCCAGCTCCGCCGACGTCTTCGCGGTCCGGCCGTGAAACGGCCGGTCGAGCAGGCCCCGCACCGACGGGTAGACGTAGAACGCGCCGTCGGGAGCCAGGCACCGCACGCCGGGGATCTCCGACAGCATCGACACGATCGTGCTCCGCCTGCGGTCGAACGCCGTACGCATCTGCCCCACCGCGCGCAGGTCGCCGCTCACGGCGGCGAGCGCCGCGGACTGGGCGACGTTGCAGACGTTGGAACAGATGTGCGACTGCATGTTCGTCGCCGCGCCGATGACGTCGGCCGGGCCGATCATCCAGCCGACCCGCCACCCGTTCATCGCGTACGTCTTGGCGACCCCGTTGACGACGACACACCGCTGCGCCAGCTCCGGTACGGCGACCGGCATCGAGACGTGCCGGGCCGCGCCGTAGACGAGGTGCTCGTAGATCTCGTCGGTGACCACCCACAGCCCGGCGTCGCACGCCCACCGGCCGATCGCCTCGACGGCCGCGGCCGGGTAGACGGCGCCGCTCGGGTTGCTCGGCGAGCAGAAGATCAGCGCCTTCGTTCGGGTGGTCCGGGCGGCCTCCAGGGCCTCGACCGTCGCCATGAAGCCGGTCGCCTCGTCGGTGTGTACGGCAACGGCCCGGCCGCCGGCCATCGCCACGACCTCGGGGTACGTCGTCCAGTACGGCGCCGGCAGGAGCACCTCGTCGCCGGGGTCGATCAGGGTCGCGAGCGCTTCATAGACCGCCTGCTTGCCGCCGTTGGTCACGAGTACGTTCGACGGCGCGACGTCGTAGCCGGAATCGCGGCGGGTCTTCGCAGCGATCGCGGCGCGCAGCTCCGGCCGGCCGGCACCGGGGGTGTAGTGATGCATCCGCGGGTCGCCGCACGCGGCCCGCGCGGCCTCGACGATGTGATCGGGCGTCGGGAAGTCGGGTTCGCCGGCACCGAAGCCGATGACCGCACGGCCGGCTGCGATCATCGCCTTGGCCTTGGCGTCCACGGCGAGGGTCGCGGACTCGGCGATCCCGCCGATCCGGGCGGAGACCCGACCGTGCGCGGTCGACGTGACCTGGGCTGCCATGCCTTCATGCTGCCATGCCAGCAGGGCCGCGGAGCGAGGTTGGAGTCGGCGGGCGGCCACGCGTACACTGCCAGGGCTGGGGCGTCGTGTCGGTCGTCCCCGGCGGCCTGTTGGTACGACCGTCACAGATTGCGCCGAGCAGGCCGAAGGGGCGTAGCTCAATTGGTAGAGTCCCGGTCTCCAAAACCGGTTGTTGCAGGTTCAAGTCCTGTCGCCCCTGCACCCGGGTGATGGTGCCGGCCAGCTGCCGGCGGGATCGTATGGACACGTCGGCCGTGGCCGACCGCGATCCGGTGCCGCGGCAGCTGACAAGACGCAAACGGATGAGCAGGACGCAACGGATGACAAAGAGGGAGAGCTCGTGACGCAGACCCGTCCCGACGCGGCGCGCGCGCCCCGTCCGGTCCCGCGGTCGGGAACGTCGGGCTTTCATCTGGGCCGGTTCCTGCGCGAGGTGATCGCCGAGCTCACCAAGGTCATCTGGCCCACCCGTAAGGAGCTGATCACCTACACCAGCGTGGTGATCGTTTTCGTGGCGGTCATCATCGCTGCGGTTGCGGGGCTGGACGTCGGCTTCGCGAAGCTGGTGCTCTGGGCGTTCTCCTGACGCCGGGTCACAGCGGGGCGACCCCGACGACTCGGGCTGCTCGATGTCACGCTCGGCGTCGCCGGACCCGTCGCACCCGCGGCGCGAACAGGTGCGGTAGCGCCTGCCACCCCACCTACATGACAAGGAAGAGAGCAATCGCCGTGCCCGAGATCGACGAGCCAGCGCCGGCTGCCTCCGACGACGCGGACGGCACCCAGGCGGGCGCGGACGTCACAGCGACGGCGGGGACCGCCTCCGACGCCGCCGCACCCGCGGAGGCTGCCGCCGACCCCGCAGCCGTCGACAGTGACGTGGCGGCACCGGAAGCACCGGCTGCGCCGCCGGCCGAGCCGGCCGAGGAGCCCGCCGAGGCCGACCCCGTTGCCGAGATGCGGGCCGGGCTGATCGCTGCCTTCGGTGACTGGTATGTCGTGCACTCCTACGCCGGCTATGAGAACCGGGTGAAGGCCAACCTGGAGAACCGCATCTCCTCACTCGGCATGGAGGACTACATCTTCCAGATCGAGGTTCCGACCGAGGACGTGATGGAGGTCAAGAACGGCAAGCGGATCCAGGTCCAGCGCAAGGTTTTCCCCGGCTACATCCTGGTCCGGATGGATCTCAACGACGAGTCGTGGGGGGCCGTCCGCAATACCCCCGGCGTGACCGGGTTCGTCGGAGCCACCTCGCGGCCGTCGCCGTTGACCATCGAGGAGGTGCTGCGGATCCTCGCCCCGACGGTGGCGGCCGAGCGCAAGGGCGCCAAGGCGCCGGCGCAGGCCGTCGACTTCGTCGTGGGCGAGTCCGTCACGGTCATGGACGGGCCGTTCGCGACCCTGCCGGCCTCCATCAGCGAGGTCATGCCCGAGCACCAGAAGCTCAAGGTCCTGGTGTCGATCTTCGGCCGCGAGACGCCGGTCGAGTTGTCCTTCGCCCAGGTTTCGAAGATCTAGCCCCGACGATCCAGCCCAGATAGCCAGCCCAGATAGCCAGCCCAGACAGCCCGTCGATCAGAAAGCGCAGTCATGCCGCCCAGGAAACGACTCTCCGCCGTCATCAAGTTGCAGATCAAGGCCGGCGCCGCCAACCCGGCGCCGCCCGTCGGCCCGGCCCTTGGCCAGCACGGGGTCAACATCATGGAGTTCTGCAAGCAGTACAACGCCGCCACCGAGGCCCAGCGCGGCAACGTGATCCCGGTCGAGATCTCGGTGTATGAGGACCGCTCGTTCACCTTCGTCACCAAGACACCGCCCGCTGCCCAGCTGCTGCTCAATGCAGCCGGGGTGGAGAAGGGGAGCGGCGAGCCGCACAAGACGAAGGTGGCGCAGGTCACCCGCGACCAGCTCCGCGAGATCGCCCAGACCAAGATGGAAGACCTCAACGCCAACGACGTCGATGCCGCCGAGAGGATCATCGCCAGTACCGCCCGGTCGAGGGGCATCACCATCAAGCGCTGAACCGAATCCAGCAAACCACGCCGCACGTGGGAGGGCCCGCGCCGGCCCGCCGACCACAACCGCCCGGGCAGTATCGGGCCGGAGGAGCACCAGATGAAGCGCAGCAAGTCCTACCGCACGGCCGCCGGGCAGCTCGATCCGGGCAAGCTCTACGCGCCGCTGGAGGCCGCTCGGCTCGCCAAGGAGACCTCGATCACGTCCTACGACGCGACCGTCGAGGTGGCGATGCGGCTCGGCGTCGATCCGCGCAAGTCCGACCAGATGGTCCGGGGCACCGTGAACCTGCCCAACGGCACCGGCAAGACGGCCCGGGTGGTCGTATTCGCGACCGGTGACAAGGCGGCGGAGGCGGCGGCGGCGGGGGCCGACGTTGTCGGCTCCGATGATCTGGTGGAGCGGATCCAGGGCGGTTATCTCGACTTCGACGCCGCGATCGCGACGCCGGACCAGATGGCCAAGGTGGGCCGGGTTGCCCGGGTGCTCGGTCCGCGCGGTCTGATGCCGAACCCCCGCACCGGCACCGTCACCCAGGATGTCGGGAAGGCCATCGCCGACATCAAGGGCGGCAAGATCAACTTCCGCGTCGACAAGCAGGCCAACCTGCACCTGGTCATCGGCCGGGCCAGCTTCGCGGCGGACGCGCTGACCGAAAACTACGCGGCCGCGCTGGATGAGGTGCTGCGCGCCAAGCCGTCGTCGGCCAAGGGCCGGTTCCTGAAGAAGGTCACCTTCTCAACGACGATGGGCCCGGGCATACCGGTCGACCCCAACCGGACGCGCCATCTGCTCGCCGAGGAAGCCACCGCCGAATAGCGCCGACCGCTGCCGGCCATCGGGCACCGATTGGCGCCCACCGCGGCCGGCGCCGTAGGGTTGAGTGAGAGTTCCACCCAAGACCGCTGGTTGCCGGGTTGCGTCCGGCCGAAGGTCCCCTCGTTCGCGCAGGGGCGTCCCGCGCAGGATGGACGGAGCAGGGCCCGGCCGCGCCGCGCCCGCAACGAGCCCCGTGCGCCTGTCGCGCCGGGGCCGTTGCCGTATCCGGGGCTCCTCTCGTCCGAGGCTCCTCCTATCTCGAGTCCTATTCTCGAGTCCCATCTCGAGTCCTATTTCGAGGCGCTCCACGCCGGGCGGTCCGACCCAACGAGAGGAGGACCATGGCGTCAGCACCGAAGGTCGCCGCCGTGGCCGAGCTGACCAACCGATTCCGGGAATCCTCGGCAGCCGTGCTGACCGAGTACCGCGGACTGACGATGGCACAGCTCACCTTGCTACGACACTCCCTGGGCACCGAGACGACCTACGCCGTCGTGAAGAACACCCTCAGCAAGCGCGCCGCAGCCGAGGCAGGATATGACCACCTGTCGGAGCTGCTCGTCGGCCCGACCGCGATCGCCTTCGTGCAGGGCGACCCGGTGCAGGCGGCGAAGGGGTTGCGCGACTTCGCCAGGACCAATCCGACGCTGGTCATCAAGGGCGGCGTCCTCGACGGGCAGCCGCTGTCGCCGGCCGAGCTGAACCGGTTCGCCGACCTGGAGTCGCGTGAGGTCCTGCTCGCCAAGCTCGCGGGCGCCATGGTGGCCAACCTGTCCAAGGCGGCCGCGCTGTTCCAGGCGCCGCTGTCGCAGCTGGCCCGACTGGCCGAGGCGCTGAAGGACAAGAAGCCTCCGGAGGGCGGCGTGCCGGCGACGGTCGACGCCGAGAGCTGACCTTCACCACACCCATACGATCCACCGGCGCCACGCCGGTGCCACCGAAAGGAATGCGCCATCATGGCGAAGCTGTCTACCGACGAACTGCTCGACGCCTTCAAGGACATGTCGCTGCTGGAGCTGTCGGCATTCGTGAAGCAGTTCGAGACCACCTTCGACGTCACCGCGGCCGCCCCGGCCGCAGTGGTCGCCGCCCCGACCGCCCCCGGCGGCGAGGCTGCGCCCGAGGAGCAGGACGAGTTCGACGTCGTCCTCGACGCTGCTGGGGAGAAGAAGATCCAGGTCATCAAGGTCGTCCGCGAGCTCGTGTCGGGACTGGGCCTGAAGGAGGCCAAGGACCTCGTGGAGAGCGCCCCGAAGGCAGTGCTGGAGAAGGTCGACAAGGAGGCCGCCGCGAAGGCGAGGTCCGCCCTGGAGGGCGCCGGCGCCGCCGTCTCGGTCAAGTAGCCGTCGGACCGGCCGGGCGGGGGGCCGGGGGCCGGCGCTCCCGCGCGACCGGTGGGATCGAACGACCACGCCGGAGCCGTCGTCATCGCGGTCGTCGTGTGTCACCATCGGGTGCATGCTGACGACCGCGATGGCGCGCCTGGTCGACCGGATCACCGCGAGCATGGACACGACGGCTGACGACCGCGGCCGCGCCGACGCCGCGGCGGCCCACCTCGCGGCCGTGCTCGGCTCGGCCGATCTGCTCGGTGCCGATGACTGCGCGCCCGACCCGCGGTGTTACTGCCAGCACGTCGTCTACGTCGACCCGCGGGCGCGGTTCTCCGTCGTCGCCCTGGTGTGGCTGCCCGGGCAGGCCACGGCCATCCACGACCACGCGTGCTGGTGCGTGGTCGGCGTCCACCGGGGGTGCGAGGAGGAGGCGCGATTCCGGCTCGTCGAGGGGCCGAGGGCTCCCCGCCACCTCCAGCAGACCGGATCGGTCCTCAACGACGCCGGGTCGGTGTGCGCGCTGGTGCCCACCGGGACCGACATCCACCGGGTCGGCTCGGTCGCTGCCGAGACAACCATCTCGATCCACGTCTACGGCGCCGACATCGCGGCTCGCGGCAGCAGCATCCGGATCGTCTATCCCGAAACGATGCTCGAGCCCGTCCGCGCCGCCGACTGGGCGCGGCCGGCGCCCTGACCGGCCGAGCTGGGGGGCCGGCGCGCGTGGACGCTTGACGTGCGGAGTGGGACAGGTCACCCTGGTGCCACGGTGGGAGCCTTCCGGCGCCCTAGGCGCGCCGCGTCTCGACAGCAGTGGCCTGCGCGGCTACACTGCTTGTTTGCGCTGTCCTCATTTTTCACACCCGCTTGACGCGGGTCGTTCAGGCTGCGCGCGATCAGTAGGCGCACGTCCGTCAGTCCTGGAAAGGACGAGTCTTGGCAGTCTCCCGCTCCGACCACACCAACGCAACTGACACTTCGGGAGAGGCAGCATCCACCCACCACACCGGCCGCACCGTGACCGCACACCCGGCCCGCGCCGCGACCGCCCGCCCGCGCCGTCCGCGGCGTAGCAGGACCAGCCCCATCCCGGGCGCACCCGAGCGCATCTCCTTCGCCAAGATCCGCGAGCCGCTCGAGGTCCCCAATCTCCTCGCACTGCAGACAGATTCCTTCCACCGGTTGATCGGCAGCGACCGCTGGCGCGGCCAGGCCGGCCCCGACGCGCAGAGTGGTCTGGACGAGATCCTCGCCGAGATCTCACCGATCGAGGACTTCTCCGGCTCGATGAGCCTGTCCTTCTCCAACCCCCGCTTCGAAGAGGTCAAGGCCCCGGAGGCGGAGTGCAAGGACAAGGACATGACCTACTCTGCCTCGCTGTTCGTGACCGCCGAATTCATGAACAACCAGACCGGTGAGATCAAGAGCCAGACGGTCTTCATGGGCGACTTCCCGATGATGACCACCAAGGGCACCTTCATCATCAACGGCACCGAGCGCGTCGTCGTGTCCCAGCTGGTCCGGTCACCCGGCGTCTACTTCGACCGGGTGCTGGACAAGACCTCCGACAAGGAGGTGTTCGGCTGCAAGATCACCCCGAGCCGCGGTGCGTGGCTGGAGTTCGACGTCGACAAGCGTGACACCGTCGGCGTCCGCATCGACCGCAAGCGCCGCCAGCTCGTGACGGTGCTGCTGAAGGCACTGGGCTGGACCGAGGAGCGCATCCGGTCACACTTCGACTGGTCCCCGGCGGTCCTGGAAACGCTGGAGAAGGACCACATCGCCGGCCAGGACGAGGCGCTGCTGGACATCTACCGCAAGCTTCGACCCGGCGAGCCGCCGACCCGGGAGAGCGCGCAGACCCTGCTGGAGAACCTGTTCTTCTCCAGCAAGCGCTACGACCTGGCCAAGGTCGGCCGCTACAAGGTCAATAAGAAGCTCGAGCTGGACATGCCGCGCACGCAGGGTGTCCTCACCGAGGCCGACGTCGTCGCCACGATCGAATACATCGTCCGGTTGCACGCCGGCGAGGACGGCTACGACGTCGACGACATCGACCACTTCGGCAACCGGCGGTTGCGGACGGTCGGCGAGCTGATCCAGAACCAGATCAGGGTCGGGCTGTCCCGGATGGAGCGCGTCGTCCGGGAGCGGATGACCACTCAGGACGTCGAGGCGATCACGCCGCAGACCCTGATCAACATCCGCCCCGTGGTGGCGTCGATCAAGGAGTTCTTCGGCACCTCGCAGCTGTCGCAGTTCATGGACCAGACCAACCCGCTGGCCGGTCTGAACCACAAGCGGCGACTGTCCGCGCTGGGTCCGGGCGGGCTGTCCCGGGACCGCGCCGGCATGGAGGTCCGCGACGTCCACCCGAGCCACTACGGCCGGATGTGCCCGATCGAGACGCCGGAGGGCCCGAACATCGGCCTGATCGGCTACCTGTCGACCTTCGCCCGGGTCAATGACTTCGGCTTCGTCGAGACGCCGTACCGCAAGGTCGTCAAGGGCCGGGTCAGCGACCAGATCGACTACCTGACCGCGGATGAGGAGGACCGGCACGTCATCGCGCAGGCCAACGCCCCGCTGGACGAGGCGAATCACTTCGCCGAGGCGCAGGTACTGGTCCGAAAAAAGGGCGGCGAGGTCGACCTGATCGTGCCGGCCGATGTCGACTACATGGACGTGTCCCCGCGCCAGATGGTGTCGGTGGCGACCGCGATGGTGCCCTTCCTGGAGCACGACGACGCCGCCCGCGCCCTGATGGGCGCCAACATGCAGCGTCAGGCCGTGCCGTTGCTGCGCAGCGAGGCGCCGCTGGTCGGCACCGGGATGGAGCTGCGCGCGGCCGTCGATGCCGGCGACGTCGTCGTCGCCGAGAAGGCCGGCGTGGTCGAGGAGCTGTGGGCGGACTACATCACCGTGATGGCCGACGACGGCATCCGCACGACCTACCGGCTGGCCAAGTTCCACCGGTCCAACCAGGGCACCTGCACCAACCAGCGCCCGATCATCGACACCGGCGAACGGGTCGAGGCCGGCCAGGTCATCGCCGACGGGCCGTCCACCGACCACGGCGAGATGGCGCTCGGCAAGAACCTGCTGGTCGCGTTCATGCCCTGGGAGGGCCACAACTACGAGGACGCGATCATCCTCTCGCAGCGCCTCGTGCAGGACGACGTGCTCACCTCGATCCACGTCGAGGAGTACGAAGTCGACGCCCGGGACACCAAGCTCGGGCCGGAGGAGATCACCCGGGACATCCCGAACGTCGCCGAGGAGGTCCTCGCCGATCTCGACGAGCGGGGCATCATCCGCATCGGGGCCGACGTCGAGCAGGGCGACATCCTGGTCGGCAAGGTCACGCCCAAGGGAGAGACCGAGCTGACGCCGGAGGAGCGCCTGCTGCGGGCGATCTTCGGCGAGAAGGCCCGCGAGGTGCGGGACACCTCGCTGAAGGTGCCGCACGGCGAGGGCGGCAAGGTCATCGGTGTCCGCGTCTTCAGCCGCGACGACGGCGACGAGTTGCCGCCCGGCGTCAATGAGCTGGTGCGGGTCTACGTCGCCCAGCGCCGCAAGGTGCAGGACGGTGACAAGCTCGCCGGCCGCCATGGCAACAAGGGAGTCATCGGCAAGATCCTGCCGGTCGAGGACATGCCTTTCCTGCCCGACGGCACGCCCGTCGACGTGATCCTCAACCCGCACGGCGTGCCGCGCCGGATGAATATCGGTCAGATCCTCGAAACCCACCTCGGCTGGCTCGCGCACCAGGGCTGGGAGATCGACGGTACCGAGGAGTGGAGCAAGACGCTGCCCGACGAGGCCCGCAAGGCCCTGCCGGGGACGCGGACGGCGACCCCGGTGTTCGACGGCGCCAGGGAGAGCGAGATCACCGGTCTGCTCGGCGCGACCCTGCCCAACCGCGACGGCGAGCGCATGGTCGGCACGGACGGCAAGGCCCAGCTGCTCGACGGGCGGACCGGCGAGCCCTATCCCTACCCCGTCTCGGTCGGTTACATCTACATCCTGAAGCTGCTGCACCTGGTCGACGACAAGATCCACGCGCGGTCCACGGGGCCGTACTCGATGATCACGCAGCAGCCGCTGGGCGGTAAGGCCCAGTTCGGCGGCCAGCGCTTCGGTGAGATGGAGTGCTGGGCGATGCAGGCGTACGGCGCCGCGTCGTCGCTGCAGGAGCTGCTCACCATCAAGTCCGACGATGTCGTTGGCCGGGTCAAGGTCTACGAGGCCATCGTCAAGGGTGAGAACGTCCCCGAGCCGGGCATCCCGGAGTCGTTCAAGGTGCTGCTGAAGGAGCTTCAGTCGCTGTGCCTGAACGTCGAGGTGATCGCCAGCGACGGGCAGGCGATCGAGATGAAGGACTCTGACGAGGACGTCTTCCGCGCCGCGG
>JBPCOR010000245.1:0-4961 GCA_051000035.1 Mycobacteriales bacterium
CGTCCAGTTGCATCGCCTCGGGGTCGCCCTGAACTCCCGCCCGAGCCTGGTCGAGGAAGTTCTGCCGCTGCCGGGTCGGGTCGCTCAACTCCGAGTACGCCGTCGCGCGTTCGACGTGGTCGACGTAGAGATCCCATTTCTCCGCAATTCCGGGCTTACTGCGATGCTGCCGGGTCAATGGACAGGTGTCCAGCGGGAAGTCACGCACGAAGACGGGGCCGCCCAGCTCGTCCACACAGGTGGCTTCGAAGAGTTCCTCGACGACCTTGCCGGGTACCCATTCGGGCCGTACGACAAGCTCATGCGCGTCGGTATAGGATCGGAGGGTCTCGATGGGGGTATGCGGAGTAATCTCCTCGCCCAGCGCCTTGGACAGCATGTCGAACAATGATTCGGTGCGCCACTGCCCGCCGAGGTCGATGGTCGTGCCGTCAAATCTGGTGATAACGGTTCCGCCGAAGACCGCGCTGGCCGCGTCGAGCCACAGCTCGCGGGTCAGCGTCGCCATTGTGTTGTAGTCGCCGTAGGCTTGGTACGCCTCGAGCATCGCGAATTCCGGCGAGTGGGTCCAGTCGGCGCCCTCGTTGCGCAGCACCGGGCCGACCTCGAAGACCCGCTCGATGCCGCCGATGATGCAGCGCTTCAGCGGCAGCTCCAGCGCGATGCGCAAATACACGTCGACGTCGAATGCATTGAAATGGGTAGTAAACGGCCGCGCGGCGGCCCCACCGTGCACCAGCTCGAGTAAGGGCGTCTGGACCTCCAGGTAGGCGTGCCGGGCAAGGGTGGCGCGGATGGACGCGGTCACCATCGAGCGGATTTCGACCATCCGCCGGGCCTCCGGCCGCACGATCAGGTCGACGTAGCGCTGGCGGACCCGCGACTGCTCGCTCATCGGCCGGTGCGCGACCGGCAGCGGCCGGAGCGCCTTTGCCGCCATCGTCCAGCCGTCGGCGAGCACCGACAGTTCGCCGCGCCGCGAGGAGATCACCTCGCCGTGCACCACGACCAGGTCGCCGAGATCGACGTCGGACTTCCACCCTGCCAGCGCGCCGGCGCCGACCCGGTCGAGGGACAGCATCGCCTGCAACTCGATGTCGGCCCCCTCGCGCAGAGTGGCGAATGCGAGCTTGCCGGTGTTACGGACGAAGATCACCCGGCCCGACACCCCGACCCGCACGCCGGTGTGCTCGTCCGCGGCGAGATCCGGGTACGCCGCCCGCACCTCCGCGAGCGTGTGGGTCCGCTCGACCTGGACCGGGTAGGGATCGACGCCCGCTGAGCGCAGCCGGTCGAGCTTGGCCCGGCGGACCCGCATCTGTTCGGGGAGGTCGGCGTCCGGCGGGTCGTCCGGCGTACCGCCGGCAGGCGGGTCGTCCGGCGGACCGCCGGCAGGCGGGTCGTCCGGCGTACCGCCGGCAGGCGGTTCGGCGGGGAGCTCGGTCACCTCGCGAACCCTACCGGCCGGTCCCGGGTCGGCCGGCCGCGCTGGGGTCGGGCTGCGTCGATAGCCTGCCGGGGTGGCCGAACCCCAGCAGTTCGCGAGGTCCTTCGACGGGGCGGTCGATGCCTACGAGCGCGGCCGGCCCGGCTATCCGGCCGACGCCGTCGAGTTTCTGGTCGGCGCCGCGCGGGCGATCCTGGATCTGGCCGCCGGCACCGGGAAACTCACCGCCAGCCTGCTCGGGGCAGGTCGCGATGTCGTCGCCGTCGAGCCACTGGACGGGATGCGTACGGCCCTGGCCGACCGGTTGCCCGAGGTTCGTGCCCTCGCCGGATCGGCAGAACGGATCCCGCTGCCGGACGGCTGCGTCGACGCCGTGACGATCGCCCAGGCCTGGCACTGGTTCGACGAAGCGTCGGCGGCTCGCGAGATCGCCCGGGTACTGCGGCCCGGCGGCACGGTGGGGGCTATCTGGAACTACGTCGATCAGGATGTGCCGTGGGCCGGCGCGATCTGGGCGCGGATGCACGAGGTGGCGCTGCGCACCGAGGTCGCCGGCGAGGACGCCCCCGCATTCGGCGACCAGTTCGGTCCCCCGAGCCGGCCGAATTCGCGCACAGCCAGTCGGTCGACCGCGACATGCTGCGGGAGCTCATCCGCTCCCGCAGCTACGTCATCCGGTTGGCCGCCGCCGACCGGGAGCGACTGCTCAACGACGTGATCGGGATCATCGATTCCTACCCGCGGCTGCGGGATCGGACGGTTCTTGATTTGCCGTACCGCACGCGCTGCTGGCGGGCGAGCCTGCGAGCATAGGCAGGATGAGCGATTCCGCGGTCCCGGATCCGATCCGCAGCGAGCTGTTCATCGCCGGGTCCGACGACGAGGCGATCGGCATCGCGGAGGGGCGCACCGGCGCGAGCGACGCGCCGCCCGGGCTGGTCACGCCCGGGCTCACGACGTACGAGCTGGACGTCCTGCAGAGCACGCTGTCGGGCGAGGACCTCGACGACGTCATCGACGCCGGCGGGCACGATCTGGTGGCGAGCGCCCGCGATGGCAACACCTGGTTCGCCCGGCTCAAGGAGGAGATCGCCGGCGGTGACGACGACGGCCCGTGGCTGTCGCGGATGCGACCGGACCTGACCGACCGGCTCGCGACGCTGGCCGGCGACGACCTCGCCGGGCCCGGCGAGCAGTGGGCCGCCCGCCGGGAGATGGCCGACTCGGGGATGCCCGATCCGGCCGGGTTGCTACCGCAGCTTGCCGACCTCGCCGCCGCGGCCGGTGACGGCGCGGTGTACCTGTGGACCTCGGCCGAGCCGCCGGCCTGACCGATGGCAGCCGGGCCACCGCGGGTGTCGGATCGACGCGAGGCTCCGAGCCCGGTGTGCGGATGTCGGGCGATGCCCTGCCGGTGTCGGGCTATGCCCTGCCGGCGTCGGGCTATGCCCTGCCGGCATAAATATGCCCAGCCGGCATCGGTCGCAGCGCGCACCCGCCCGTCAGGACGGCCGGCTCGCGCCCGCCGCGTCAGCCCACGTTGCGTTCGAACGCCAGCCGCAGCCCGATGAGGGTCAGGTCGGGTTCATGCCGCTGGATCGTCTCGCTCTCGGCGATGGCCAACCCGGCCAGGCCACCGGTGGCGATCACTGTCGGTGCCGCACCGAGCTCGGCGCTGATGCGCCGGACCAGCCCGTCGACCTGCCCGGCGAATCCGTACAGGATGCCGGACTGCAGGGCCTCCACCGTGCTCTTCGCGATGACCGACCGGGGCGTGGTCAGCTCGACCTTGAAGAGCCGGGCGCCGCGCGACGCCAGCGCGTCGACGGACAGTTCGATGCCCGGTGCCAGCGCGCCGCCGAGGAATTCACCCCCGGGCCCGACCACGTCGAAGTTGGTCGACGTACCGAAATCCACCACCACGCACGGGCCGCCGTAGAGGTGGTGCGCGGCCAGGGTGTTCATGATCCGGTCTGGGCCGATCTCGCGCGGGTTGTCGTACAGCAGCGGAACGCCGGTGTGCACGCCGGGCTCGATGATTACGGTGGGGATGGCGGCGTAATAGCGCTGGAACATCAGCCGCAGCGCGGCCTGCACGGCCGGGACCGATGAGCAGGCGCACACCCCGCTGATCTCGTGGTCGCGCAACAACCCGCGATAGACCAGCGCCATCTCATCGGCCGTGTCCCGCGCATCGGTCTTGATGCGGAACGACTCCTCGAGCCGCTCGCCGTCGAAGACGCCCAGAACCGTGTTCGTGTTGCCCACGTCGACGGTCAGCAGCATGGGTTCGGGTGTCTCCTTCGCCTGAGCCTGACCGCGGTCGCCCACCGCCGAGCCGACGGCTGCCTAGGCCGACGTCCGACGGCCGCCGTCGGCGAGGACGTCGAGCAGGGTCTCGGCGTCTGACGGCTCCAGGATGCCGGCCGCCAGCGCCCGGTCCGCGCTCCGCCGCGCCAACGCGACGTAGGCGGCCACCGATGCCGGCGCGTGGGCGTCGAGCGTGCCGAGGTGGGACCGCACGCTGTCGGCGTCACCGCGCACGACCGGCCCGGTGAGGGCGGCGTCGCCGCTGCGGAGCACGTTGTCCAGCGCGGCGCCGAGGATCGGGCCGAGCATCCTACCGGGCGCCGCGACGCCAGCCGCTCGCAACAGATCCGCGGCCTCGGCAACGACCGTGACGAGTTGGGTCGCGCCGACGGACAACGCCGCGTGATAGAGCGGCCGGGCCTCCTCCGGCACCCACACCGGCTCGCCACCCATCTCCAGGACCAGCGCCTCGGCGACCGGCCGCAGCCGGTCGGCCGCCGTGACGCCGAACGACACTCCGGCGAGCCGGTCGGCATCCTCGGGGCGTCCGACGAAGGACATCACCGGATGCAGCGCGAGCGGCAGCCCGCCGGCCCGGGCGACCGGGTCCAGAACGCCGACGCCGTAGCCGCCGCACACGTGTGCGACCAGCTGGCCCGACCGCCACCCGTCGGTCTCGGCGACCCCGGCGGCAAGCCCCGGCAACGCGTCGTCGGGGACAGCGAGCAGGACGAGATCGGCCCGCGCGATGACCTCGTCCTCGGCCATCAGGGGCACGCCGGGCAGGTGTCGCGTTGCGAGTCTGATCGACGCGGTCGACGAGGCCGACGCGGCGACGATGTGATGCCCGGCCGTTGCCAGCGCGGCGCCGAGCACGCTACCCACCCGCCCGGTGCCGACGACACCGACCGCCAGCCGGCCGGGGCGAAGCGCCGTGCCGGTCACCGCTGCGTTCATCGCCTCAGCTGCCCTCGAATGCTCGGATCTGGTCGTCGAGATAGCTTGCGGATCGGCCGCGCGCCGCACCGCGAGGTCCGGGGCCGACACTACTGCGGTCGGTCGAGGATGCCACCCCGTCGTCAGCGACCGAGAATCCGGGCCAGCACGTCGTCGGCGTCGTCCTCGCGGTAGCGGTGCCGGCGCCGATCGGCTCGGGGCGGTCATCGGCACCGGAGGCGCCCATCTCCCGGCCGCCGGGGCCGGT
>JBPCOR010000350.1:0-5000 GCA_051000035.1 Mycobacteriales bacterium
GACTCGACCATCCCTACCGCGAGTCGGAGGCATCCGACTCGACCATCCCTACCGCGAGTCGGAGGCATCCGACTCGACCGACGCCCGGCCGGCGGCCAGTCGGGCCACCGGCACCCGGAACGGCGAGCACGACACGTAGTCCAGCCCCACATCGTGGAAGAACTCGATCGAATCCGGGTCACCGCCGTGCTCGCCGCACACCCCGACGTGCAAGTCGGGGCGTGCCGCCCGGCCCTCCTCGGTGGGGATCCGCACCAGCCGGCCGACACCGTCGCGGTCCAGCGACTCGAACGGCGAGACGCCGAAGATGCCGAGCTCGAGATACCGGGAGAAGAACGACGCCTCGACGTCGTCGCGGGAGAATCCCCAACCCATCTGGGTGAGGTCGTTGGTGCCGAAGGAGAAGAACTGGGCCGACTCGGCGATCTGACCGGCGGTGAGCGCGGCGCGCGGCACCTCGATCATGGTGCCGATCAGCGTCTCGACCTCGACACCGGAGGCGTCGGCGACCTCGTCGAGCACCCGCAGCGCCTCGTCCCGGATGACTTCCAGCTCCTGGACGGCGCCGACCAGCGGGATCATGATCTCCGGTCTGGGGTCGGCGCCGGCCTTCTTCCGGTCCGCCGCCGCCTCGGCGATGGCCCGCACCTGCATGGCGAAGAGGCCGGGTATCACCAGCCCTAGCCGGACGCCCCGCAGGCCGAGCATAGGGTTCTGCTCGTGCAGCCGGCGCACGGCGTCGAGCAATGTCCTGTCGTGATCGACGGGCTCGCCCCGGTCCTCCGCGAGCGCGACCCGCACCGACAGCTCGGTGAGGTCGGGCAGGAATTCGTGCAGCGGGGGGTCGAGCAGCCGCACCGTAACCGGCAACCCGTCCATCGCCGCGAAGATGCCGACGAAGTCGCCGCGCTGCAGCGGAAGCAGCGCGTCCAGCGCCTTCTGCCGGGCGTCCTCCCCCTCGGCGAGGATGAGGTCCTCGACGAGCTGACGACGGTCGCCCAGGAACATGTGCTCGGTCCGGCACAAACCGATGCCCTGCGCGCCGAAGCGGCGGGCTCGCTCGGAGTCCTCGGGGTTGTCGGAGTTGGCTCGCACGCCGAGGCGCCGCCGCTCGTCGGCGTGCCCGACGATGCGGTGGACGGCGGCAACGAGCGGATCGGCGTCGGCGGCCAGCGTGCCCTCGAAGTACTGCACCACCGGCGAGGGCTGCACCGCCACCTCGCCGAGGAATACGTCGCCGGTCGTGCCGTCGATCGATACGACGTCACCCTCGGACACCACGGTGCCGTCGGGCAGCGTGAACGTGCGGGCCTTCAGGTCGACCTGCAGCGCCTCGGCACCGCAGACGCACGTCTTGCCCATGCCGCGCGCGACGACCGCCGCGTGCGAGGTCTTGCCGCCGCGGCTGGTCAGGATGCCCTGCGCCGCGATCATGCCGTTGAGGTCGTCGGGGTTGGTCTCCCGGCGTACCAGGATGACCCGCTCGCCCTGCTTCGCCTGGGATTCGGCGCGATCGGAGTCGAAGACGACCTTGCCGACGGCGGCGCCTGGGCTGGCGTTCATTCCCTTGGCGATCTGCTGCCGGTCGGCCTTCTCATCGAACGTCGGGAACATCAGCTGCGCCAGCTGCGCGCCGGTGACTCGGGTGAGCGCCTCGTCGAGGTCGATGATGCCCTCGTCGATGAGCTGGCCCGCGATGACGAACGCCGCGGCGGCGGTGCGCTTGCCGACGCGGGTCTGCAGCATCCACGGCTTGTTGCGCTCGATGGTGAACTCGATGTCACACAGATCGCGGTAGTGACTCTCCAGGGTCTTCATGATCGTCATCAACTGCTCGTACGCCGGCCTATCGATGCGCTCGAGCTCGGTCAGCGAGCGGGTGTTGCGGACACCCGCGACGACGTCCTCGCCCTGGGCGTTCTGCAGGTAGTCGCCGTAGACCCCCTGCTCGCCGGAGGCGGGGTCGCGGGTGAAGGCGACGCCGGTGCCGGAGTCCATGCCGGTATTGCCGAAGACCATGGCGACGATGTTGACGGCCGTACCGAGGTCGGCGGGGATCCGCTCCTGGCGGCGGTAGAGGACCGCCCGGTCGGCGTTCCAGGAATCGAAGACGGCGCGGACGGCGAGGTCTAGCTGATCGCGTGGATCCTGCGGGAAGTCCCGGCCGGCGTGCTCGCGCACGATGCCCTTGAAGGCGGTGACGAGCTTCTCGACGTCGACGGCGTCGAGGTCCAGGTCCGACCTGGTGCCCTTCGCGGTCTTGGCCGCGTCGATGGCGTCCTCGAAGTATTCGCCGTCGATGTCGAGCACCGTCTTGCCGAACATCTGGATCAGCCGGCGGTAGGAGTCCCAGGCGAACCGCTGGTTGTCGGCCTTGGCGGCCAGGCCGCGCACCGACTCGTCGTTCAGACCGATATTGAGGACGGTCTCCATCATCCCGGGCATGGAGAATTTCGCGCCCGAGCGCACCGAGACGAGCAGCGGGTCATCGGCCTGCCCGAGCGACTTGCCCATCTCCTGCTCCAGCGCGGCGAGGTGGGTGCTCACCTGTTCGGACAGCTCGGCCGGCTCCGAACCCGTCGCGAGGTAGGCCTGGCAGGCCTCGGCGGTGATGATGAAACCCGGCGGCACCGGCAGGCCGAGGTTGGTCATCTCTGCGAGGTTGGCTCCCTTACCCCCGAGCAGATCCTTCATGTCCCGGTTGCCCTCGGTGAAGTCGTAGACGAACTTGGTCACGAGCGGACCCTCTCTGGCCGGTGCGTATGTCCGCTCCAAACTTAGTGGCAGTCCCGATCCGGCAATCGGCGGCGCCAGCGGCGACGGACGGCACGACAGCTCCGACCCGTCGGTCAGCGCGGTGCGCCGCTCAGTAGCTCAGCCGCCGGTACTTGCGCACCGACAGCCACCCGAAGACCAGGATCAGCCCGGCGCTCCAGGCGAGCGCCTGCAGCACGAGGGAGACCGTCCCCTGGCCGGCGAAGAGTGACTGGCGGACCGAGGGCGGGATATCGCCGAGCACCAGCGAGCGGACCGCGTTGATGATCACCGACACCGGCTGGTGGTCGGCAAATGCTCGCAGCCAGCTGGGCATCGTGCTGGTCGGCACGAATGCGCTGCTGGCGAAGGTGAGCGGGAACACCACCGGGAACGTCGCGGCGTTGACCGCCTCCACCGAGCTCACCGACATGCCGACGAGGGCGAAGATGAACGACGCGGACAGCGCGAACAGCAGCAACAGCAGGATCCCGAAGATGACACCCAGGACGGAGGAGGGCCGGAAACCCACCAGCACACCGACCAGCACGATGATGACGATCTGGATCAGGTTGTTGAGCGAGTCTGCGATCACCCGCCCGGTGAGCACGGCGCTTCGAGCCATCGGCAGCGAGCGCAGTCGGTCGATGAAGCCCTTCTTCATGTCATCGGCCAGCGCGAATCCGGTGGTGCCGGCCGAGAAGATCGCGGTCTGCACGGCGAGGCCAGGAATCAGGTACGTCACGTAGTCGATCGGGCCAAGCCCGCCGATGGCGCCACCGAAGACGTACCGGAAGAGCAGCGTGAACATGATCGGTGAGATCAGCGTGAACATCACCTGATCCGGCGCGCGCAGCAGATGCAGCACGTTGCGCCGCGCCATTGCCAGCGCGTCGGCGGCGGCGTGGCCGTGATCGCGGCGGGTCGGGGCGGCGGTGCGCTCGGGCGCGGCGGTCGCGGTCGTCATGCGGCGTCCCTTCCCCGGCGGCGCCGTCGGCGGCCGGGCTTGTCCGGTGCATCATCGGCGGTCTCCTCGGCCTCCTCGGCGCGGTGCCCGGTCAGCTCCAGGAATACGTCGTCCAGGCTCGGCTCGCGGATCTGCAGGCCGGTGACGGTCACGCCCTGCGCATCGAGCTGTCGAACCACCTGCGCGAGGGTCGCCGGGCCATCCACAGTGGACAGTCGCACCGTCAGGTTGTCGCGGCCCGGCTCGCTGTCACTCAGACCGGCGAGCACCCGGATGCCGGCCTCGGCTCCGGCGGCGTCGGCGAACTTGGCCTCGATCACGGTGGCGCCCAGCCGGCGCTTGAGCTCGGCCGCCGTGCCCTCGGCGATGACCTCGCCGTGGTCGACCACGCTGATGCGGTCGGCGAGCCGGTCGGCCTCCTCCCGATACTGCGTCGTCAGCAGCAGCGTCGTGCCGTCGGCCACCAGCACCTCGATCACCCCCCACAGATCGACCCGGGAACGCGGATCCAGGCCCGTGGTCGGCTCGTCCAGGAAGAGAATCGGTGGCCGGGCGACGAGCGCGGCGGCGAGGTCCAGGCGGCGCCGCACGCCTCCGGAGTAGGTCTTGGCCAGCCGGTCGGCCGCCTCGGCCAGGCCGAACTGCTCCAGCAGCTCCGCGGCCCGGGACCGTACGTCGGGGCGGGCGAGGTGGTTGAGCTGGCCGACCAACGAGAGATTCTCCAGCCCAGTCAGGTTTTCGTCGATCGCCGCGAACTGCCCTGCGAGGCCGATGCGGCGGCGGACGCCGGCCGGATCGCGCGCGACGTCGATGCCGGCGACCTCGGCGTGACCGGCGTCCGCGCGCAGCAGGGTCGTGAGGATGCCGACGGCGGTGGTCTTGCCGGCGCCGTTGGGGCCGAGCAGGCCGAGCACGGTGCCCTCGGGCACCTGCAGGCTCACGCCGCACAACGCGCGCACGCCGCCGCCCTTGGCTGGGAACGTCTTTTCCAGGCCCTCGGCGACAACGGCCAGCTGCGGGGTCATGCCGGAACGGTATCGGCCGGGGCGGACAGATTACTTCTCCATTTCTGCGCGACCAGATCAAGACCCGCTCCGCGGGCGGCGGCGGACCTCTCAGCCGCGGCCGGAATGCCAGATCGAGGCGATGATGAAGGTCGCGCCGGCGACGGCGCACAGCCCCCCGAGCGGCGTCGCGTAGTCAGAGCCCGCCGCGAGCGCCCACATGAACGCCACGACCAGCACGACTGCGAGGACGTTGCCCGTGCTCGCCGAGGCCC
>JBPCOR010000386.1:0-7194 GCA_051000035.1 Mycobacteriales bacterium
GCGTGGTGCCCGAGCGTCTGCAGCATCACCGCCCGGGCGTCCGGCGCATGCGCGATCTTGTCCGCGATCAGATCGAGCACGACGGCCCGCACGACCTGCCCGCAGACCTGGATCAGCTTGTTGTGACTCGCCCGCGCCACCGCCTCGTGAAAGGAGACGTCCTCCTCGCTGAAGCGGTCGTAGCCGATCTCCACGGCGTCGCGCATCCGCCCGATCGCGGCCTCCATCTCGGCGAAATCCGCCGCGGTGCCGAGGCGCGCCGCGAGCATGTTCGCCGAGGAGTCAAGGATCATCCGGAATCCGAGCAGGTCGCCCAGACCCACGCCGTCGAGCCGCGCCAGCCGGCTCATCGACGTGTGCAGCGCCTCGCCGGCGGCATCGACGACGAGCGGTCCGGCCGGGTCACCTGGCCGGGACTGGATGAGGCCGCCGCTCTCGAGCACCCGCAGGGCTTCGCGTACCGTCGCCCGGCTGACGCCGAACTGGCCCATCAGCTCGCGCTCACTGGGCAGCCGTGCGCCCGGTCGCAGGTCGCCGGCGAACATCGCCGCCTCCACCTGCTCGACGATCCGCTGGTAGGCGCGGACCGGGCGGACAGGGCGGAACCGCACCCTGTCGACGGCGCCGTCCATCGCGCTCCGTTCATGGCCACGGCCGGTCGGATCGCCACCCAATCGTGGCACCGGCCCGGTGGATCTTGACCGGCTCGGCGCCAGCGTGACAGGGTTCGGCAACGCAGTCCACTGGTCCGACCGGCTGATTGCCGACCGTTCCCGGAGGTACGCCGTGAGATCGCGATTCGGGCGCCCGCTGTGCGCGGTGCTGGCCGCTGCCACGCTCGCCGTGGCCGGCTGCTCGGCGGGCTCCAGAGCAACCTCCGGCGCCACCTCCGGCGGTGCGGGCAACGCGACCGGCAGCGGAGCCACCCAGGGCGGCACCAGCGGCGGGCAGCCACAGTCGCTGTCGATCGGCTTCGTCGCCGAGCCGGCGAGCCTGGACTTCAGCAAGAACGACGGGGCCGCCATCCCGCAGGTGCTGCTCTACAACGTCTATGAAGGCTTGGTCAAGCTCGACAGCGGCGGCGACATCAAGCCGCTGCTCGCGAAGTCCTGGACGATCAGCAAGGACCGCAAGACCTACATGTTCACCCTGCAGCCGAATGCGACATTCTCCAGCGGTGCGAAGTTCACCGCCGCCGATGCGGTCTTCAGCATCAACCGGGTCAAGACCGCGTGGACGATCTCGCTGAAATCCGGCATGGACGTGGTCAAGGACGCGAAGGCGTTGTCGGCCACGAAGCTGCAGGTGGATCTGAAGGCGCCGAGCAACTCCTGGCTCTACGCGATGACCAGCCGGATCGGCGCGATGTTCTCCCGCACCGGTGTCGCCAACCTGGCCACCAAACCCGTCGGGACCGGGCCGTACACGCTGCAGAGATGGAACCGCGGTGATTCGATCATCCTGCAGCGCAACGCGCAGTACTGGGGCCAGCAGCCCGCCGTGCAGACGGTGACGTTCAAGTACTTCAACGACCCGACGGCGATGAACAATGCGCTGCTGACCGGCGGGATCAACGTGGTGTCGACGGTCCAGGCGCCGCAGTCACTCGCGCAGTTCAAGAACAACAGCAAGTACCAGATCATCGACGGCACCTCGACCGGTGAGGTCGTGTTGTCGTTCAACAACTCCCGGCCACCGCTCACCGACAAGCGGGTCCGGCAGGCGATCAACTACGCGATCGACAAGAAGGCATTGATCAAGACCGCCTGGGCGGGGTACGGCACGCCCATCGGCAGCATGGTGCCGCCGACCGATCCCTGGTACCAGAACCTCAACGGGCTGTACCCGTACAGCCAGGACAAGGCGAGGAAACTGCTTGCGCGGTCCGGCCACTCCAAGCTGACCTTGCGGCTGCGGATTCCCAACCTGCCCTACGCCGTGGCGTCCGCGCAGGTCGTCAAGTCCGACCTGGCCCAGGTCGGGATCACCGCGAATATCGACACGCTGGAATTCCCGGCCCGCTGGCTCGACGTCGTATTCACCAAGGCCGACTACGACATGTCGATCATCAACCACGTCGAGCCCAGGGACCTGCCGGCGCTGTTCGGAAACCCGAAGTACTACCTGCGCTATGACAACCCGGCCGTGCAGAAACTCATCACCGCGGCGGATGAGGGCACAGTGAGGAACCAGATCACCGACATGCAGAAGGCGGCCCGCACGATCGCGACCGACGCCGGCGCCGACTTCCTCTTCCTGTTCCCCAACCTCGAGGTCGCCGACACCGACGTCCACGGTCTGCCGAAGAACGCGGTCACCGAGTCCTTCGACGTTACCGGGCTGTCCCGGGGCTGACGGCGTGCTGCTGCGGGTTCTGACCCGGGCCGGCACGCTGGTCGTGAGCCTGGTCGTCGCATCCGTCGTGGTGTTCGCGTTCATGGCGGTGCTGCCGGGTGACCCGGCCCGGGTGGCGCTCGGGGTCAACGCCACCGAGCAGGCCGTGGGCATCCTGCGGCACCAGTTCGGCACCGACCGCTCGCTGCCGGCCCAGTACGCCAGCTGGATCGGCGGGCTGCTGCGCGGTGACCTGGGCACGTCGTACGTCAGCCGGGCGGCGATCGGCCCGCAGGTGAGCGACCGGTTCGGGGTCACGGCCTGGCTGGTGCTGGCCGGGATGGTGGTGGCGGTGGTTCTGGCGCTGCCGGCCGGCCTCCTCAGCGCGGCCCTGCATCGGCGTGCGTCCGGGCTGGCGCTCTCGGCGGTCACCCAGATCGGGGTCGCCGTGCCGGCGTTCCTTGCCGGCATCCTGCTGATCGCTGTCTTCGCCGTGAAGCTCGGCTGGCTGCCGGCCAACGGGTGGATCCCGCCGGATCAGAATCCGGCGGATTTCCTGCGCCACATGGTGCTTCCAGCGTTCGCGCTCGGCGTGGTGCAGGCGGCCGTCCTGACCCGCTATGTGCGGTCGGCGGTGCTGGAGGTGATGCGGCAGGACTACATCCGCACGGCCCGGGCGAAGGGGATGACGCCCTACCGCGCGCTGGTCCGCCACGGCCTGCGCAACGCCGCGATCCCGGTCGTCACCGTGCTCGGCCTGCAGCTCGCGACGCTGCTGATCGGCGCCGTGGTCATCGAGCGGGTGTTCGTGATCCCGGGCCTGGGCAGCCTGCTGCTCGACGCGGTCGCCAACCGCGATCTGCTCACCGTGCAGGACGTCGTGATGCTGCTCGTGCTCGCCGTGCTGATCGTGAACGCGATCGTGGACCTGCTCTACACGGTGCTCGACCCGCGGCTGCGGGACAGCCGGTGAGCGAAACGGCTCTCGCGGCAGCGGGGCCGGTCGGTACGCCGGCCCGCCGCGCCGTCACCCCGACCCTGATCGCCGGCGCGATCCTGGTCGCGCTGGTGGTCATCGTCGCCGTCGTGTCCTTCCTCTGGACGCCGTATGACCCGACCCGCGTCGACGCGACCGTTACGCTGCTGCGCCCGGGCTGGCCGCACGCCTTCGGCACCGACCAGTTCGGTCACGACGTCGCCAGCCAGCTGATGGTCGGGGCCCGCACGACGCTGCTCGTCGGCGTCGTGGCGGTCGGCGTGGCCGCGGTCCTCGGGGTCCCGCTGGGCATCCTCGCCGCGATGGCGCCACGGTGGGGAGGGACGCTGATCATGCGCGGCAACGACCTGCTGCTGGCGTTTCCGGCGCTGCTGCTCGCCATCATGTTCGCCGCCGTGTGGGGCGCCTCCACGCTGACCGCGATGTTCGCCATCGGCATCGCGACCGTTCCGTCCTTCGCGCGGGTCACCCGCAGCAGCGCCCTGCAGGTGCTCGCCAGCGAGTACGTGCTGGCCGCGCGGTCGGCCGGCCGGCGCGGCACCGGGATCGCGATCCGGCATGTGCTGCCCAACGTGTCGGCCATCGTGATCGTGCAGTCCTCGGTGTCCTTCGCCATCGCGATCCTGGCCGAGGCCGCGCTGTCGTTCCTCGGCTTCGGCACCCCGCCGCCGACGCCGTCGTGGGGGCGGATGCTGCAGGAGTCGCAGGCGCTGCTCTTCAGCGACCCGCTGCTCGCCGTCTGGCCGGGGGTCGCCATCGCGATCGCGGTGCTCGGTTTCAACCTGCTCGGCGACGGTCTGCGCGACGTGCTCGACCCGACTCTGGAACGCCACCGGTGAGCGTGCACACCGACGCACGCGCACAGCCGCAGCCCGACGGGTCGCCCGTCCTCGCGATCGAAGGCCTCGGCGTACGCGCCGGCGCGGTCGACCTGCTCATCGACGTCAGCCTGACCGTCGGGGCCGGCGAACGGGTCGGCATCATCGGCGAGTCCGGCTCGGGCAAGTCGCTGACGGCACTGTCGGCGCTCGGGCTGCTCCCGGACGGCCTGCGGTCGAGCGGATCGGTGCGCCTCGCCGGCGTAGGCCATGATCTGATCGACGCCCGGGAGCGTGACCTCGCCCGGATCCGCGGCAGCCAGGTCGCCATGGTCTTCCAGGAGCCGATGACCGCGCTGAACCCCACCATGCGGGTCGGCGAGCAGATCAGCGAGGCGATGCTGCTGCACGCCACCCGGCCCGAACGGGGGGCAGCCAGGCGCGCCGCCGTCGACCTGCTGGCCCAGGTGATGCTGCCGGATCCGGCCCGGGCCGCCCGCGCCTACCCGCATCAGCTCTCCGGCGGGCAGCGGCAGCGCGTCGTGCTGGCGATCGCGCTGGCCAATGACCCGAGCCTGCTCATCTGCGACGAGCCCACCACGGCGCTGGACGTCACCGTGCAGGCGCAGATCCTCGATCTCGTCGTCCGGGGCGTGCGGGCCCGCGACGCGGCGCTGCTGTTCATCACCCACGACCTGGCCGTCGTCGCCACCGTGTGCCAGCGGGTGGTCGTGATGTACGGCGGTCGGGTGGTCGAGGCCGGGCCGGTCCGCGACGTCTTCCGCCGGCCCCGGCACCGCTACACCGAGGGTCTGCTCGCGTCCTCGGACCTGGAGGCCGTCCCACCGGCCGAACGGCTGCCGACGATCCCGGGGACCGTGCCGTCGGCCGGGCGCTTCCCGGCCGGCTGCGTCTTCCGCAACCGGTGCGGGTACACTGACCAGGCCTGCGAGCAGCTGCCGACCTGGTCCGGCGGCGGTCCGTCGGCCGGCTACGGCTGCTGGCACCCGGCACCGGTGCCGGCGTGACGCCGGGCGTCCCGGGCGCACCCGGGTCCGCACTGGTCGCGGTGCAGGGCGTCGCGCGCACCTACCGGCGCTCGCGGGGGTCGCTCTTCGGGCCGGCCGCCACCGTGCCGGCGGTCCGCGGGGTGAGCTTCTCGGTCCCGGCCGGCGCACGCTTCGGCATCGTCGGGGAGTCCGGGTCGGGCAAGTCCACCCTGCTGCGGATCATGGCCGGGCTGGATCGCCCCACCACCGGCCGGGTCATCGTCGACGGCACCGAGATCGCCGGCGGGGAGCGCGCCCTGCGGGGGCTGCGACGTACGGTGCAGGTCGTCTTCCAGGACCCGATGGGATCACTTGACCCGCGCATGCGGGTCCGCGACATCATCGCCGAACCGCTTGTCGCGCAAGGGATCCCGGGATCCCGGGCGCGCGTCGATGAATTGCTCGACGCCGTCGGCCTGAGCCCGAACGACGCCGGCCGCTACCCGCACCAGTTCTCCGGCGGGCAGCGGCAGCGGATCTCGATCGCGCGCGCCCTGGCGCCGCGGCCGAAGGTCCTGCTCGCCGACGAGCCGGTGAGTGCGCTCGACGTGTCGGTCCGCTCCCAGGTGCTGAACCTGCTCGCCGATCTGGTGGCCGACTTCGACCTCACCCTGGTCTTCGTCTCCCACGACCTGTCCGTCATCCGCCGGGTCTGCGAGACGGTGGCGGTGATGCGCGACGGGCTGATCGTCGAGCAGGGCGGCACCGAGGCGATCTGGGCCGATCCGCGCGAGGCGTACACGCGCGAGCTGGTGGGGTCGGTGCCGAGCCTGCGGCGCGCGCTGGCCGGTGACAGCCGGCTGACCGCAGCCCGACCCGCGACCAACCCTAAGGAGGAGTCACCGTGACCGGGTCTGCCGAGATCGCCGTCGACGCCGACGGCGTCATCGAGCTGACCCGCCGCCTCGTCCGGGTGCGCAGCGTCAACGACCCGGCCGGCCCGGGTGCGGAGCGGGATGCTGCGGCGGTCGTCGAGGCCGCCATGCGGGGCTTTGGGTGGGAGCTGGTGGTGACCGGGGCCGCCCCGGGGCGACCCAACGTCGTCGCGACGATCGTGGGTGGCGGCGGCGACGGCCCGCACCTGATGTTCGAGGGCCACACCGACGTCGTCACCGAAGGATCGGCGGACGCCTGGAGCCGGGACCCGTACGCCGCGGACGTCGTCGACGGCAGGCTCTACGGCCGCGGCTCGGCGGACATGAAATCCGGTGTCGCGGCGATGCTCTACGCGGTCAAGGCGCTCGCCGACGCCGGGCCCTTTCCGGGCCGCATCACCGTCGGGGCGCTGGCCGACGAGGAGGGCATGATGCTCGGCGCCAAGGCCTTCTCGGTGTCCGCGGCGGCGGCCGGGATCGACGGCGTCATCGTGTGCGAGCCGGAGGAGGACGAGGTCTGCACGTGCTCGAAGGGCGGGGTGCGCTACCGGATTGACCTGCGCGGGGCGATGGCGCACGGCGCGATGCCGCGGCACGCCCGCAACCCGCTGCCGGTCGCCGCCGCCCTGGTGACCGGGATCGACGCGCTGCAGACCCGGCTGCAGGCAGACCATCCCGAACACGACCTGCTCGGTGCCGTCTACGTCACGACGACGATGCTCGCGGGCGGCAACGCCGAGCAGCTCAACGTCATACCCGGTGCCGCCGTCGTCGGGCTGGACGCCCGCACCATCCCGGGGGTGGACCACGGGGCCCTGCATCGGGCGATCGGGGCCGCCGCCGCGGAGGTCACCCGTGGCACCGCCGTCGAGGTCGAGGTCACCGTCGTCGATGACCGGCCGCCGGTCGACACGCCGCGCGACCACCCCGTCGTGACGGCGCTCGTCGACGCGCACACCTCGGTCACCGGCCGGCCGCCGCCATATGGCGGCGTACCGGGCACCACCGACGGCACCATCCTGACCCGGGACGCCGGCCTCGCGACGGTCGTCCACGGCCCCGGCGGCAAGTGGATCGCCCACCAGGTCGACGAATACGTCGAGGTCGCCGCGATCGTGCTG
>JBPCOR010000027.1:0-9399 GCA_051000035.1 Mycobacteriales bacterium
GGGTCTTGCCGGCGCCGAGCGCGGCGTCGGTGCCGGCCGGGTCGCTGGGTAGGAATGCCGCGGCGGACACCCCGACGTAGCGATCCAGCGCCCGGGCGATCTCGACCCGCGGGTCACCGGGGATCACCTTCTTGCGGACCCGGTTGACCACGACCTGGGGGGAGATCTCCGGCATGACGTCGCGCAACTCGGCCAGGCTGCGGACGAGTCGCTACAGGGCCACCGGGTCGGCACCTCCGACGCACAGCACGACGTCGGCGGACTGCAGCGCGGCGACGGTGGCGCCGTTTCGCCGCGGCGCCATCGTGTCGTAGGAGATCTCCTCGTCCTGCTCCACCGAGAACCCGCAGTCGACGACGGTGAAGGCGACCAGGCGCCTGGCAACGGCGAGCACGGCGTCGACCGACGACGCCGCGAGCTCCGGCCATCGATCGGCGCGGGAGATGCCGGTGAGGACCCGCAGGGTCGGGCCGAGACCGACGGCGAGGCGGGACAGAGTGGGCACGTCGAGCGCTCCGGTTCCGGCCATCCGGCACGCGGCGGCGAGCCCCGGCGACTCGTCGAGCAGCCCGAGCGCCTGCGCCACCACGCCGCCGTAGACGTCGGCGTCGACGAGCAGGGTCGGTATTCCGAGCCGCGCCGCCTCGTCGGCGATCCCTACGGCCACCGTCGTGCGGCCGGGCGCGCCGGTCGGCCCCCAGACCGCGACCACCCGGCCGGGGCCGGGTGGCTGCGGCTCGTCGGTTGGTGTCGTCACGATGTCGGTGAGGGCGCTTCGCGGGTCCGACATCAGCCGCCGGGCGGCATCCGTACCCACCCCGTCGACAGCTGCGAGGACGGCCGTCGCGATCCCCGCGGCGCCGGCGTAGGCGGGCAGGACCTCGGTCACTCCGAGCTGGCGCAGCCGTCGCTCCGCGGCCTCGTCGCCGGGGTTGACCAGCCCGACGACGACGACGCCGGCGGCGGCGAGCCGCGTCACCGCATCGCGGTCCAGCCGGCGCAGCTCAGCCGAGAGCAGTGCCGCCCGGGCGGTACCGGCGGCAGCAGCGGCGAGCAGCTCGGCAAGGTCCACGCACCGGCGTACGACGGTCAGGCCATGGTCGGACCGGTCGAGCTCGAAGACCAGATCGGCCTCACAGACCGCGCCCGTGACGGCGGTCAGGACCGGGACCGTCATCGACGGTCCGCCGCGATCATGACGGGTACGCCGCGGTCAATGCGACCCGCCGGTCGGGTGGGTCGTCCGCACCCCGGTCGACGGGCCGCCGGTCGAACGAGGGGGTGTCTGGGACGGGCTCACCCGGGTACTGGCCGCGCCGGTCGGCACCGGGCCGGGCTGCGTCCGGCCGGGCTGCGTCGGGGCGGTCGACTGCGGTGCCGAACCCTGCGACGCCGAACCCTGCGGTGCCGAACCCTGCGGTGCACCGGCCGTCGACGTGGGCGGCCGGATCGGTCCCACCTCCTGCACGACCAGCCGTGTCTTGCCGGCGATCGCCGGGACATCCCGGCCCGCATCCTCCGGCTTGACCTGGACCAGGATCTGCACGTTGTCGGAGGCCGACGCGAAACCGGTGCCACCGGCGTCGATCGACTGGACGGTCACGTCGATGAGCACCAGGCGGTACTCCTTGTCGCCGCCGCTGGTGGCACTGCTGCTGGCCGCGAAGACGTCAATGCGATCACCCGCACCGAGCGATCGCGGGTAGGACCCGGACGCGACCCCCAAGGGCAGCAACACACCGGCGGGACGTGACCGCAGCGCCGAGCGCGGCAGCAGGTCGCCGGCGGCCAGGTCGCGAGTCACGACCTTGCCGGTCGGGGCGGCCGCCGTGGACAGGTAGCTGCTGGCGTTGTCGTAGAACCGCACCCTGGCCTGGCCGAGATCCGCCCGGGTCAGCACCGTCCCGGCCGACACCGGCCGGGACAACGACCACACGGTGGTCGACCGGTCCGCGCCGGCGACGACCCGGGCGCCCACGATCACCGCCACGAGCACCATCAGAATGCCGATCACCAGCCGCAGGTCCAGCCAGGATGGCGTGGACAGCCGGCGGGCCGGCGACGACGTCTCGGACACAGGCACTCCCCCATGAGCACACGGCACTCGTATCGCGACATGCGGACGGCGCGCTCGCACGGTGGACGCGTACGGCGACGATCCTGCCAGCAGTGTCATCGCCGGACCGGGTGAAGTCCACAGCTCGGCGACATGTGGACGGCGTGAGCGCCGACGCACCGGCGATGCGACACTGGGCGCGTCGATTCAGCGCGATCGCCTCACGGTCGCTTGCCGCAGCGGTGTCGGCGGATGGCTCACGGGGTCCGGGCAGTATGCGAGTGGAGACATGGCTTCAGATCGGTTCCTGACGCTCGATGACGTCGCGGACGTCCTCAACATCTCCTGGTCGCAGACCTACGCGCTGGTCAAGCGAGGGGACCTGCCGGCGATCAAGATCGGTGGCAGGGGCCAGTGGCGGGTGGAGCGGTCACAGCTGGAGTCCTACATCGAGCGCCTGTATGACCGGACGCGTGAATTCGTGGAGAACCAGGTCGAGGACCCGGCCCCGGATCGCGGCTGAGGAGATTCCGCTGCCCGGCGGCGGCCCGGTCGGAAGCTATCCGCCCGCTGCTGCGCCCGATCGGACCAGGATGATCGCCGCGATCGGAACTGCCCGCACACCGAGCACCGACCGGGCCCGGCGCGCCTCACCCTGAGCGTGCAGGGCGATCTCGATGAAGTCCGCTCCGACGCGGTCGATCGTGCCGGCCATCGGCCCGCCGGAGGTGAGCACGCGCACCGGCGCCCGATCGCGCGCGATCCCCCGCAACGAGTTGCGCAGGCCCAGCCGCGCGGTGACCTTGCCTTCGCTGCCGGGCACAGCGCTCAGAGCGCCCGTGCCGCTGACCGCGCAGACGTGACCGAGCGCCACGACCGCCTCGCGACCGGACGACTCCGACACCAGCAGCCAGTCCGCGCCGACCGCGCGCAGCGCTCCCGCGACCTCCTCGGCGCCGTCACACGTGATCCGGACCGGCGCGCCGATCGCCGGGCGCAGCCGGTCGACCAGTCGCAGGGTGCCGACCTCGTGCCGGGTCCGAGAGGCGACCTCACCCGCGAGTTCACCGGCCGCCGCCGCCTCCGCCTGGGCCTCGAGATCGGCAAACAGTCGTTCCCACCGCATCGTGTTCCCTCCCGACGCTGCACCGGGCCTTGAGTCTGCATGCCGATCGGTTTGGCAGGCCAAATGCCGGCGGCAGGTCCGGCCCGGATTCGTGACCAGAACCCCTGGCCGGGCGGTCCAGAATGCGGCGAGAGTAAACGCTGTCAAGCGAATGCAAACTGATCTCAATGCACGGACTTGACTTTCACCACAGCCAACGTGTAGAAAGCTATCGCTGGCAAATGAAGGCAATCGAGGTGAAAATGCTCCGAAGCATGAGAACGACTGCCGGCGCCGGGATGCTGACGCTGCTCGTACTCGCCGTGTGGTGGGTGGCGCCCGACCCACGGTCGATCGCGCCCGCGCTCGCCGATCCGCAGGGCTACGTCGATCGGGTCGGTGCCGATCAGGCGGCGCTCGTGCTCGTCTCGCTGGCCGCCTGGGCGGTCCTCGGATGGCTCGCCCTGGGACTGACGGTCAGTGCCGCGGCCGCACTGCCCGGCTCGGTCGGGCGAGGCTGCGACGCGATCTCGGTCGTGATGCTGCCAGCGGCCCTGCGGCGGACAGCCGCTGTCGCGCTGGGCCTGTCGGTCGCGACCGCAGGTGGGTCGAGCGTCGTGGGAGCCGTTGCCGCCCACCCCAGCGCCCCGGCGGCAGCGGGTGCCGCGGTCAGCACGGCACCGGGCCGGCCGGACCGGTCCGTGCTGCCGACGCTGACGCCCGCCCGGGACGCGCCCGCGTCACCCGCGTCAGATCACGTCGGGGCGTACCGCTCGCCGGGTCACGACGCCGCAGCACGCGCAGCGACGGGCATCGACTGGCCGAGCGAGCCCGGACCGCGGCAGCCTCCGACGCGCGCCGGGCAGCCTGGCGGCCGCATCGTCGTCGCGCCGGGCGACTCGCTGTGGAGCCTGGCGGCGGCACGTCTCACCCGGCTGCGGGGACACCGCCCGAGTGATTCCCAGATCGCCGCCGAGTGGCCGCGCTGGTACGCCGCCAACCGTTTCGTCATCGGCGGCGACCCCGACCTCATCCAGCCCGGGCAGCACCTCCTCGTGCCGCCGGCCAACTGATCAGGATCAGAAATCCGGATAAGAGACGGAGCCCACGATGACCGCAGCAACCGTGTCCTGCGAGCCGGCCGCCGCGCGCTGCGTCCGGGTCCGCCGCGCCCCGGCCCTCGAGCCGCCATATGACCCGCTGACCGAGGACGAGACGGAGCCGGGTCGGCACCTCCAACTCGTTTCTGCCCCGCCCGACCAGCTGCCGTTCGGGGACCTACCCACCCGACGGCCGGCGGCGCAGCGGCTCGTCCCGCGCGTCGGCTCCCGGCTCGGCGAGGATTTCTGGGGACCGCAGCCGACCCACCGGCGGGACCTGCCCGATCCGCGACCGGTAGCCCGGCTCCTCGTCCAGGCGACGTTCGAGGCGCTGTCGGGACGGCGCAGCGTGGCTCAGCTGCAGAAGTGGACGAGCCCGTCGGTCTACGCCGACCTGTCCCGGCGGATCCGGGCACGCCGTCGGGCCGGCGCCGGCGGCACGCCCGCCGTGGTGCGGTCCGTGCATATCTGCGAGCCGGCGGACGGGGTCGCGGAGATCTGCGCGGTCGTCCGCGATGGCGCCAGGTTCCGTGCCGTCGCAGCCCGGCTCGAGGGGATCGACGGTCGCTGGCGGTGCGTGCAGCTTCAGATCGGCTGAGCCCGCGCGGGCGCCGGCCGGAGGGCTGGCTCTCAGCGGGCGCCGGGCGCCCCGTGACAGCGCTTGTACTTCTTGCCCGACCCGCACGGGCACGGCGCGTTACGGGCCGGCTCGCTATCGCCGGTCACGGTGGTGGTGTTGGCGCTCGCCTTGGTGTCCGGGGCATCCAGCGACGGCGCCGAATACTGCAGACCGCCCGCCTGCGCGCGCGGGCGGTCTAGTCCCTTTGCCAGCGGGGTGGGGTGCTCGTCGGCGGGGGTCGGTGCGGCGGTCGATGCCGCGGCCGATCCGGCCGACCCGCCGTTCGCCACGACCCCTGCGGCCGGCTTGGCAGCGAGCGGCTTGGTCCCTGCGGCCGGCTGCGTCCCTGCGGCCGGCTTGGTCCCTGCGGCCGGTGTACGGCGGCTCGACGGCGTCGCCCGGCGGCCCGATGGGGTGCCCGAGCCCGCAACAGCGGGCCGATCCGGCGCCGGCGCGTCCGGTTGCTCCAGCGCTTCCGGCGCCTCTGGTTCGGCCCGCACGGCCGGCGCGGCCTGCTCCGGGGCGGCCTGCTCCGGCGCGGGCTCGACCTGGACCTCGACGTTGAACAGGTAGCCGACGGACTCCTCCTTGATGCCTTCCTGCATCGCCCTGAACATCTCGAAACCCTCGCGCTTGTACTCGACCAGCGGGTCGCGCTGGGCCATCGCGCGCAGGTGGATGCCCTCCTGCAGGTAGTCCATCTCATAGAGGTGCTCGCGCCACTTGCGGTCCAGGACCGACAGGACCACGCGCCGCTCCAGCTCGCGCATGACCTCATCGCCCACGTCAGCCTCGCGCGCGTCGTACGCCGACTGCGCGTCGGCCTTGAGCTCGGTGAGCAGCAGGTCCCGGGTGACGCTGTTCAGCTCACCGCCGGCCTCCTTGACGACGTCGTCGACGGTCAGCGTGATCGGGTAGAGCGTCTTCATCGCCGTCCACAGCTTGTCGAGGTCCCAGTCCTCCGGGTATCCCTCGGCGGTCTCGCCGTCGACATAGGCGGTGGCCACGTCGTTGATGAAGTGCCGCACCTGCTCGTGCAGGTCGGCGCCCTCGAGGACCTTGCGGCGCTCCGAGTAGATCACCCCGCGCTGGATGTTCATGACCTCGTCGTACTTCAGCACGTTCTTGCGGATCTCGAAATTCTGCTGCTCCACCTGGGTCTGCGCGGACTGGATCGCGCGGCTGACCATCTTCGACTCGATGGCCTCGTCGTCGGGCATGTCGAAGACACGGGTCATCAGCATCTCGACGGCGGAGGCGTTGAACCGCTGCATCAACTCATCGCCCAGGGACAGGTAGAACCGGGACTCCCCCGGGTCGCCCTGCCGGCCGCACCGGCCGCGCAGCTGGTTGTCGATCCGCCGCGACTCGTGCCGCTCGCTGCCCAGGACGTAGAGCCCGCCGAGCTCGACTACCTCGTCGTGCACCTTCTGCGCGGTCGCCGTGACCTTCTCCACCTCGGCGTCCCAGGCGGACTCGTACTCCTCCGGCGTGTCCGCCGGCGACAGCCCGCGCGCCCGCAAATTGGTGTCGGCGATGAACTCGGGGTTGCCACCGAGCATGATGTCGGTGCCGCGTCCGGCCATGTTCGTCGCGACCGTGACGGCCCCGAGATGGCCGGCCTGGGCCACGATCGCGGCCTCCTTCTCGTGGAACTTCGCGTTCAGCACCTCGTGCGGTACGCCGCGGCGCAGCAGCAGCCCGGACAGCAGCTCTGACTTCGCGACGCTCGCCGTTCCGATCAGCACCGGCTGGCCCCTGGCGTGCCGCCTGGCGATGTCATCGACCACCGCGGCGAACTTGGTCTCCTCGGACTTGTAGATCTTGTCCGGCTCGTCGCGGCGGATCATCGGCTGGTTCGTCGGGATCGGTACGGTGCCCACCTTGTACGTCTGGTGCAGTTCGGCGGCCTCGGTCATGGCCGTACCGGTCATCCCGGCGAGCTTGTCGTAGAGACGGAAGTAGTTCTGCAGCGTGATGGTCGCGAGGGTCTGGTTCTCCTCCTTGATCTCGACGCTCTCCTTGGCCTCGATGGCCTGGTGCATGCCCTCGTTGTACCGCCGCCCGTGCAGCACCCGGCCGGTGAATTCGTCGACGATGAGGACCTCGCCGGCGGACACGATGTAGTCGCGGTCGCGCTTGTAGAGCTCCTTGGCCTTCAGCGAGTTGTTGAGATAGCCGATGAGCGGGGTGTTGACGGCCTCGTAGAGATTGTCGATCCCGATCTGGTCCTCGACCTTCTCCACGCCGGTCTCGGTGATCGCGACGGTGCGCTTGCCCTCCTCGACCTCGTAGTCGATCTCCCGCTGGAGCAACGGCGCGATCCGGGCGAACTCGACGTACCACCGGGCGCTCTGCTCGGCCGGCCCGGAGATGATCAGCGGGGTACGCGCCTCGTCGATGAGGATGGAGTCGACCTCGTCGACGACGGCGTAGTTGTGCCCGCGCTGGACCAGCTCCTCGGCACTCCACGCCATGTTGTCACGCAGGTAGTCGAACCCGAACTCGTTGTTGGTGCCGTAGGTGACATCGCAGGCGTACTGGGCGCGGCGGTGCTCGGGCGTCTCGTTGGCGAGGATCACCCCGACGGTGAGCCCGAGGAAGCGGTAGACACGGCCCATCCACTCCGCCTGGTACTTCGCCAGGTAGTCATTGACGGTGACCAGGTGGACACCCTTGCCGGCCAGGGCATTGAGGTACACCGGCAGGGTGGCGGCGAGCGTCTTGCCCTCACCGGTCTTCATCTCAGCGACGTTGCCGAGGTGCAGCGCCGCGCCACCCATCAGCTGCACATCGAAATGCCGCTGGCCGAGCGTGCGGGTGGCCGCCTCGCGGACGGCCGCGAACGCCTCGGGCAGCAGGTCGTCGAGCGTCTCACCGTCGGCCAACCGCTCCCTGAACTCCTCGGTCATCGCGCGGAGTCCGTCGTCGGCGAGGTCGGCGTAGTCGGGCTCGATCGAATTCACCTGCTCGGCGATGCGCGAGAGCCGGCGCAGGATCTTGCCCTCGCCGGCGCGCAGGAGCTTTGCTAGTACCACGATGCGGTGTCCACTTCCTCGAGACGGTCAGGACCCATCGTAGGTCCCACCCTCGAGACCAACCGATCGCCCGCCGCGCGGGTTCCCGGGCCGACCCTCAGCCGCGCGAGGCCGACCCGGTCCGCGCCGGCGGCGCGACGCCGTCGGCGCCGGCCGGCTCGTCGACCCGAGTGGGCGTGAGGTGGATGACGCCGTAGTCGAAGCCGCGGCGGCGGTAGACGACACTCGGCAGGCCGCTGTCGGCGTCGGCGAACAGGTAGAAGTCGTGGCCCACCAGCTCCATCTCATACAGCGCCTGGTCGACGCCCATCGGGACGGCCTCGTGCTGCTTGCGGCGCACGATCCGGCCGGGCCCGCCCTCCTCGCCGCCCTCTCCGGCCCCGTCGTCGTCCGGCGGCGGCGGCAGGTCGGGCATCGGGGCGAACACCGCCTCGGACATCGACGGCGGTCGCCGGTGACCGTAGTGGACCCGGCGGCGGTCGGCGGCTCGCCGCAGCCGCGCCTCGAGCTTGCCGACCGCGCCCTCGAGTGCGGCGTAGAAGTCCGCTGCGCACGCCTCGGATCGCACCACCGGGCCGCGCGACGTACAGGTGATCTCCACGTGCTGGCACTTGTCCGCCTGCCGCTTGTTGCGCTCGTGCTGCAACTCGACATCGACCCGGATGATCTTGTGGTCGTAGCGCTCGATGCGCTCGAGCTTCTCGGCGACGAGTGAGCGGTAGTGATCGGGCACCTCGACGTTTCGGCCGCGTACGACGATATCCACGTCTCGTTCCCTCCTGCCGGAGACCTACGGGTCCGCCCGAGGGACGGTCCAGACCGGCGACGGCAGCGCCTGTGCGTGGTCTCCGGTTCACCGAACGCTAGCCGAGCCGGGCAGGTTCGGACAGCCCCGGAGCCGACCGTCGCAGCGTCGCGGCGAGCACGGCGGCGCACCGCACCGGGATCGATGCCACGCCGAGCGTCCGGGTGGCCTCGGCCAGCGTCGCGCCGGTGGTGAGGACGTCGTCGAGGAGGAGCACGACATCGGCCGGCCTGCCGGTGGGGGCGGCGCGGCGGTCGACGACGAACACGCCGCGGACGTTGGCGGCCCGCTGGCGGGCGTCCAGACCGGCCGCGTCGCGTGGCCGGCCGCGAATCCGGAGCAGGCCCGCGACCCGGATCCCGGGCAGCGCCGGCTGCAGCCGGTGGGCAGCCAGCCGGGCGAGCCGGCCCATGTGGTCGCCACCGCGCGCCCGAGCGGCCCGCCCGCGAGACGGGACCGGCACGAGCAGCACCGCAACGCCGGCGGTGTCAGCCCCCAGGGCGGTTCGGACCACACCCGCCAGCGCAGTCGCGAGGTACGGCGCGAGATCGCGCCGGCCGCGCTCCTTGTAGGCGAGCAGCGCCGCCCGCGCGGATCCGGCGTACCGGCCGCCGGCCCACGTCGGCGGCATCCCGCGCGGGCAGGGCACGGGCAGGTGCGGCCGGGGCCCGCCGAA